>CALAHA010000423.1 GCA_937891565.1 uncultured Ilumatobacter sp.
CGACTCCTCGTGCCTCGTCGACGGTCCCTCTTCGATCCCCGGCGCCACCCGCTCGCCTCTTCGCTCTGCCGGCCGCTGCTTTCAGATGCTCGTCAGATGACTCTCTCTGGCTAACGCGCGACTGCTTTTTGCGACGCGTCCGCTTGCAGTTAGCGGTCGGCGAAGACGAACATCAGGTCGCAGCTGGTGGCTAATTCGCCGTTGACGGTGACTTTGCCGGCGCCTTTGCCCGCTCGGGCCGACATGCGTCCGAGCTCCACCTCGATCAGCAACTCGTCGCCCGGCACGACCTGGCGGCGGAAGCGGGCCTTGTCGAGACCGCCGAAGAGCGGCAGCTTGGTGGAGTAGTCGGGGTGTGCGAGGACGGCACACGCACCGACCTGTGCAATCGACTCACACATCATGACGCCGGGCAGAGTCGGCCGTCCAGGAAAGTGGCCGGGGAAGAAATATTCGTCGCCCGTCAGACGCCAGATGCCAGTGGCCGAGACCCCCGGGTAGAGAGCGATCAACTCGTCGACCAACAGGAACGGTGGGCGGTGCGGCAGCAGGTCGATCGGACGGGGCAGGTCGCTCATGAGGGCATTCTGCCCGTCCGTGGCGTCTGCGTGATGGTTTTGGCTGGAATGGGCACCATTTTCATCACGCTGACGGTGCACATCCGCAACGCAGCCCGAACGCGACGATGCCCGGCTCGCAAGCGAGCCGGGCATCAATCAGTACTTAGCTGTTCGGAGGATCAGCCAAGAAGTGCGGCCGGGTCCACGTCCGGCGGGAGGAGAACGGCGTCGATGGCGTGGATGACGCCATTGCTTGCCGCAACGTCAGCAATGATCACGTTGGCGCCGTTGACGGTCACGCCATCAGCGGTCGACAGCGCGATGGTCTGACCTTCGACTGTGCCGACGTCACCGTCGGTCACATCCGCTGCCATTACTTCGCCGGATACGACGTGGTAGGTGAGGATCTTGACAAGCGTGGCCTGGTTTTCAGGCAGCAGCAGCGCGTCGACAAGGCCAGCTGGCAATGCAGCGAACGCATCGTCAGTCGGAGCGAAGACTGTGAACGGGCCGGTGCTCGACAGGGTCTCAACCAGACCGGCAGCGGTCACCGCTGCAACAAGGGTGTCAAAGCTGCCATTGGCAACAGCGACGTCGACAATCGTGCCGGCTTCTGCGGCCATTTCGGCCTCGACTGGGGCTGCGTCATTTCCGTCGCTGCCACAGGCAGCGAAGGCCATCGCGCCAACGATCAGAGCGGCGGACAGCCGCTTGGGGGTGTGCTTCATGGGGGATCTCCTTGTGAAGATGGAATGGGGGTTTGTTCACGCCGCGTGATGCGACATATTCCCTCTACGGAGCTCCGTCCACAGGCGGATGAGATTGAGTGATAATTATTTCAGTCGACGCCTGGGCGCCGATCCGATTCGTCGGTCGGATCACTCGAGTAGCCAGGCGGGTACGTCAGCGCAAGCTCATCAGGGGTCGGCGATTTCGTCTCGCTGGCCTCGTCGGGAAGCTCGGCCATGATTGCTTTCATGATCCGCTTCGTGTCGGCCTCGACCGACTTGCCCTTCAAGTCGACCGGCTCACCCACCCGGATCCGAACGGTCGGTGGATCGGTGAGATTGAGCACCTTCGGCATCCGGCTCGAGCGAGGCCAAACTTTTTCGGTACCCCATAGTCCAATCGGAATGACCGTGGCACCCGTGTCGTGTGCGAGCTGCGCTGCGCCCCAGCGACCCTTCAGCTGCGGTTCGAAGAATGCCGGACCACGCGGGATGGTCCCCTGAGGCATGATCGACACCATCTCGCCGCCATTCAGAGCCTCGATTGCAGCCTTCATTGGTTCGTCAGAACCCGTGCCACGGTCAACCCGGATGCCACCCATCGCAGCGGCAATCTGTCCGACGATCGGAGCGTCGAACACCTCCTTCTTGCCGAGGAAACGAGCAGTGCGTCCGCTCTTGCCGATCGCGATCGACATCGCTGAGACGTCGAAATAGCTGCGGTGGTTGGCGCAAAGAATGACGGGGCCCTCGGTCGGGATGTTCTCGATGCCTGAGATGTCGAAGCGAACGTAGGGGTACGCCGAGGGTCGCGCAAACTGCAGCGCCAGCCGCTGCACTTCCATGCCGACGACAGGAATTTTCACGACACCGGGCGACACGTCGAGATTGAGCGTCGGCCACCGGCGCGCTGCCGCCATGAACACCATTCGCGGGTCCGGGTTGACTACGGTCGGAAACCCAACGGCGTCGAGCATCGGCGTGTCATAGACACTGTCGGAGTATGCGTAGCTGTCTGCCAGGTCGATGCCGCGCTCGGCGGCCCATGCAGTGATCGCTTCCAGCTTGCCCGCCGACCAGACGAACGGACCAACGAGCGTGCCGTCGTAGTTGCCATTGGCGTCGACGCCGTATCGAGTAGCAACGACATCATCAAGGCCAAGCTTGTCGGCAAATGGCTTGACGAGGTCGTATGGGGTCGTCGTTGCCAGGACGATCGGGCGACCGGCCTCGCGATGAACGGCAAACGACGAGTCGGCAAACGGCTGAACCATCGAAACGAGCCGGTCTGCCACTTGTTCGGCTGCACCGCTCACTGCCTGCTGGGATCGCCCCTTTGCCAGGGTGACCGCCTGCCGTGCAAGCGCCATCGACGGCAGCGTTTCACCGATCGCGTTGAACAGCCCGAACAGAAATTTTTCGCCGGGGAACGGTTTGGACGACAGACCTGCCATGCGCATTGCGTCCGAGAACACTTCGCCCGATGCGCCAGAAAGAAGCGTGCGGTCGAGGTCAAAGAAGGCGGCACCGGCGCCGTAGGTGCTACTGCTGGTCACTTCAGCACTCTAGGAGCCACTCGTCGTTAGAGCCAGAAAAACGGGAAAGACCCGGATGGGGATCCGGGTCTCTCAACCTGGGAATATCCGCTGATGGGGGATCAGCTTGTGGATTTCCCGACGAGTGGAACAATGGGGGGTGTTCGCACGTCGACTTTGTATCAAGTTCGGAGTACTTGACTCCGAACTCCGCTTTCGATTTTCATTACCCTTAAATTATGCACCCCATTGACCGATCTGACAAGTAGATATAAACGATATCTGCTATCGTTTTAAGAGATGGATGTCCGGCAGTTGTCTACCCTCGTGGCGATCGCCGACCATGGTACGTTCTCTGCCGCAGCGAGATCGCTCTTCACCGTGCAATCCAACGTCTCCGCGCACATTAATCGCCTTGAGAAAGAACTAGGCGTCCTTCTGGTTGATCGCGCCCACGGCGGATTGACCGAGGAGGGCGCTCGTGTGGTCGAGCGGGCACGCCGCGTGTTGAACGAGATAGACGACATCGTTGCCGACATGGCCAGCCGCCACGAAGACGTCTCCGGGCAGACCCGGCTCGGCGTTATCGGCACCACGGCTCGCTGGCTGATACCCCAGATGCTCGGCCGCCTCGGCCAGGATCATCCCGGCGTCCGGGCCGTCATCCAAGAGGGCGCAACGTCAGCGCTCGTTCCGAACGTCTTGAGCGGCCAACTCAATGCCGCAATCGTGCATCTGCCGATCGACGATTCGGAACTCGTGATCGAGCCGCTCTTTGCCGAGGACCTGTTCCTCCTCGCAGACGAGAACCATCCACTCGCCAACCGCGACACGATTCCGCTGCGCGACCTCGACCAGGTCCCGCTCCTCCTCCCCCCGATGGGCTCAGCGCTGCGCAAGGTGCTCGAGCGCGCTGCGGCGAACGCCGATATCACGCTTCGGGCCCAAGCAGAGATCGATGGAGTTCGCCTGCTCGCCTCGCTGGCCTTCGACGGCTTCGGTGCAGCGATCGTTCCGGCAACCGCCGTACCCACGTGGCTCAAAGGATCGTTCGTCCGCATCTCGGTCCCAGAACTCCCTCGCCGTGTCGTGGCGTTCGTCCGGCGCCGCCGTCCGAGCCCGAGCGCTCCGACCACCGCCGCGCTCGAAATTCTTCGAGACTTGATCCAGCTCAACGGCCACAAGCAGCCGGGCGTCCACCCTGGGACCAGCGCGATCGCCCCTGCCCGAGGCGACTGACCAACCGCCACATCACCGCCACATCACCGCCACAGGACACTCGTGGGGTCGATGGCCTTGTACTGTTCGAGCAGATGACGACGGCGCCCTTGCAAAACGATCGATTCGGGACTGACCGATTCGCGGCATCACGTGACGTCGCCGGTCCAAGCGATCGCTTCGGTCTCGACCGACTGCGACCGTCGGCCGCTCATGCCGATGTACGCGAGTTCGGCGAACGTTCGGTCGTCTGGGTGGAGTTCGCCGACTCTACAGAACTGATCCGCCTCACGTCCGGGACGTCGTCGCTGCTCGAAAGGGCGATCGATACCGCGTGCGCTCAGCGCATGCCGCTGGTCATGGTGATGACCTCGGCGGGCGCTGACATCGTCGAGGGCATTGCGGCGCTACACGGTTGGGGCCTCGTCGCTGCCGCTCTGACCCGATGCTCCGGTGTCGTCCCGACGGCGATCATCGTCGACGGGCCTGCCGTGTCGGGCCCGGCACTCTTGCTCGGTCTCGCCGACATCGCGGTCATGACGAGCGACAGCTACGCGTTTGTGCAGGGCCCAACGATGGTCGAACAGTTCACCGGCGTGGCGATCTCGACCGACGAACTTGGCGGCGCTGCCAACCATGCCCGATACACAGGCGTCCCGAGCGCAGTCGTCGCCGACCGTGCAGCCGCTATCGAGACGGTCGAAACAATCCTGTCCTACCTTCCCGGCCATGTCGACGAAGAGCCCCCGCGATGGCCGTGCCACGACCCGGCCGATCGGCTTTGCCCCGAAGCAGGCGCGGAGATTCCTGAGTCGTCCACCGGGAGCTATGACGTCCGCAAGGTCGCTGCAGCGATTGCCGACGAAGACTCCGTTTTTGAACTGCGTGACCGCTGGGCTGCAAATGTGGTCACTGCCTTCGCGACCATCGACGGTCGCCCGGTCGGCATCGTGGCCAACCAGCCCATCTCGCTGGCCGGCACGCTCGACATCCCGGCCTCACAGAAGTCGGCTCGCTTCGTTTCGCTGTGCGACGCGTTCAACCTGCCGATCATCACCCTGGTCGACACACCCGGTTTCTACCCGGGCAAGGATCTTGAATGGCGCGGGATGATCCGTCACGGCGCACAACTCGTGTTCGCCTACGCCCAAGCAACGGTTCCCCGAATCTGCGTCATCTTGCGAAAGAGTTATGGCGGCGCATACATCGTCATGGATTCCAAGACGATGGGAAACGACCTTTGTCTTGCGTGGCCCTGGGCCGAGATTGCCGTCATGGGCGCTGGCCAGGCCGCAGCGATTCTTGCTCGCCGGTCGACGCCAGAAGAGAAAGCTGAGTTTGAGCGCGACTACGCCGAGCGGCTACTCAACCCGTACGTCGCTGCCGAGCGTGGGTTCATCGACGCCGTCATCGACCCAGCCGACACCCGCAGCGAGATCTCTGCGGCACTTTCGGTCCTTGAAGACAAGCGCGAAATGCTCATCGATCGCAAACACGGCAACTCGCCGCTCTAACTGCACAGCCCCAACAGCCGACTCGCACGGCTCGACGTGTGCAATTCGCCCGTTTTGAGGCCCCACCCAGTTGGGCCACGCACGAGAACTGTGAATCGATGCCACGTCGGTTGGAGCAGTTCGCTCGACGCGCAGTATCTTGATGAATTCGGACGGGGCGACCCCCCGCCCGTACCTATCTGCCCTGTTCGAGCCTGGAGGAAGCCATCGTGCCCGAAACCATTACCATTACTGACGATCGAACCGGCAAGACCGTCACGGTCCCCATCGAAGGTGGCGTATTCCCGTCGTCAGCGCTGCGTGAGCTCGATCCGACGCTTTACTGCTACGACCCCGCCTACTTGTCGACGGCGTCCACCAAGTCGTCAATCACCTACCTCGATGGCGAGAACGGTGTCCTCCGGTACGGCGGCTATCCAATCGAGCAACTCGCCGAGAAGTCGACCTACCTCGAGGTTGCGTACCTTCTGTTGAACGGCGAGCTGCCGAACACGGCCCAGCTCAGCGACTGGACGCACGACGTCACACACCACACGTTCATCCACGAGAACATGCGCAAGAAGTTCGCTGAAGGCTTCCACTACGACGCACACCCCATGGGAATGTTCGTGTCGGCGACCGCTGCGCTCGGTACCTTCTACACCGGCTCGAAGGAAGTCACCGATCCTGCTCAGCGGAACATTCAGATCCGGCGCCTCATTGCGAAGAGCCCAACCATCGCTGCGATGTGTTACAAGTTCTCCGTTGGTCTGCCGTTCAACCAGCCCAGCAACGAGTTGTCGTACGCCGCCAACTTCTTGAACATGATGTGGAAGATCGGCGACTACGAAGTTGACCCGATTCTCGAGCGGGCCATGGACGTCCTGTTCATCCTCCACGCTGACCACGAGCAGAACTGCGGCACCACCGCGATGCGCGTCATTGGTTCCAGCCACGCCGACCCCTACTCGTCAGCCGCAGGCGCCGCCTCGGCCCTCTACGGCCCGCTACACGGTGGCGCCAACGAGGCCGTCGTCCGCATGCTCACCGAGATCGGCTCTATCGAGAATGTCCCGGCGTTCCTCGAGTCGGTCAAAAATGGCAAAGGCCGCCTGATGGGCTTCGGCCACCGGGTCTACAAGAACTTCGATCCACGAGCCACCATCATCAAAGAGACCGCATACAAGGTCTTCGAGGTCACCGGCAAGAACCCGCTGCTTGACATTGCACTGAAGCTCGAAGAGGCTGCACTGGCGGACCCCTACTTTGTCGACCGCAAGCTGTACCCAAACGTCGACTTCTATTCGGGCCTGATCTACCAGGCCATGGGCTTCCCGACCTCGATGTTCACGGTGCTGTTTGCGATCCCGCGCATGTCCGGTTGGCTGGCTCACTGGCAGGAACTGCTGAACGACCCGGCGCAGAAGATCAGCCGACCTCGTCAGTGGTACGCCGGTCCCGACGAGCGCAACTACATCGACCTCGCCAACCGCTGAGCCCGTGGCGGTCGGTGCCGCCGACCGCCGATGAGCGTCATGATGTGGTCAGCCGTACAGGCCAATCACATTTGGCAGACCAAACACAGCGGGAAGCCCATCAGGGTTCGAGCACTGCGTTTCGATCGCCTGACCAGGCTGATACGGCATGGGGCATGGTTGATCGTCCATGTGGGCCAAGTGGCGGCTGATCCAATCCGCTGCACCCAGAGAACCAGCGACGCGCTGATGCACTCCATCGTAAGCGAACCACGACTGGGCGTTGCGGGTATAGAGGTCGTAATCCCAGACCTGAACATCGGGATAGGCGCCAGAGGCAACTTTGGCGTCGAGGAAGGTGTTCATCACCGCGTACTTGACGATTGCTGCGCCCGAACCGGGAGGAAGTCGATACGAGGTGCCCGTCCGGAAGTTCACCCACACGATCGTGCCGAACCCTTTGCTGCGCGCTGCTCCGACGACCTGGGTGAAGTCGCTCGAGCGGATTTCCCAATCGTTATAGCCGACGGCGATAATCAGAACGTCCCGCTCAGCAGCAGCGGGGAGCGCAATGATTTGATTGAGCGCAGTCAGCGGGCGATACCCCTCGCGGCCACCGCAGGACGGGTAGACGAGGCGGCGGCAAGACTCCAACCGCGTATCAAAGTTCGCGCCTCGCAAGGCTCGATAGGCGTTGTTCCAGCGCACCCCCGCCATCGCCGAATCGGAGATGATGACCACGTCGCGTGGAACATATACCGGTTCGAGGTTTGCAGGGACAGGCTGGGTGGCTCGGACCGGAGTCCCGGTGAAGTAGCCCGTCACATCAGCCACAAAATGAGTGGACATCGCCGAGTACACGGAAACTCCTCGAGTCGAATTCGAAACGACGACAGAGTTCGCGACGACCCCGTCGAGGTCTTCGACGTTCAGACTCGCGGTCTGCTGCGCCTGATCCGGTTGACCAGCTGGTCGCATGGCGAGCCAACCCCGCTGCAGATTGTTGACTGCGACACCATTAAGAGCGAGCGCACCTGCGCTCGGAATCGGGTTGTATTCGATCTCGCCGCCCTTCCAGATTGGAGTACCGATCGCGCGAGTGTCGAGCGCCCGGAACGGTTCAAGGGGAACAAACAAGCCCACAGATGACGGCTCGGAGTTCGTTCCCGTCACCCAACCGCTGACATCAACAACGACATCGGACCGAGTGAGGGCGAACAGCTGAATCGCTCCGTCCTGGACAGGGACCAGAACGTTCGCCGCACGGACATCGCCGATCGCATCAACGGTCAGCATCGCCGCTGCTGGTTGTCGACCCGTGGCCCACAGAGTGAAGTATCCGGGCCCCGTTGACCCGACCGACGCCACGTTGACCATCGCTGCCGTCGCCCCGGTCGGGACCTGAAGATCGACAGTTCGAGTTGATTTTGCAGTCAACGGAGCACCGGTCTCACGAGTATCAAGCACGCGTACCGGGTCTTGCACCATGAACCGACCATCGGTGGTGCTCGTTGCAGCGACAAAATAGGCAGTGACATCGACGACGATGTCGGTCGACGCGAGCGTGAACACGTCGAGCCCACCAGAACCGAGCACGTAAAATTGGGAGTTTGATCGCACCTCCCCCACCGAATAATTCAGCGCCGAAGTTGCCTCATGAGCCGTCACGGCAGTGTCGGTCGGGGTGACGGCGAGAAAACCTCTGGCGCTTGGCTGGACAGCTGTCAGCGTGACCGCAGCCGCAACAGCCTCCTCTGGGACGCCGCACCGCTTCGCAACATCCACTCGCGTCGTCGAGCCAGCCATGAGCCGGACGCCATCGTCTTGCCTCGTGTCGAGCAGACGACACGGTTCGACTGCCACCACTTTGGTGGTCATCTCATCGGCGGCAACCGCATCGGCAGTCGGAGCGGATCCCAGACCCACGATGGCCGACGCTGCGAGCGTCAGGGCGAGCAATATCTGGCGGCTGGTGCCCATTTTTCTCTAGCCTAACGATTGGCTGTTACGAGCGTTCGCGACCCGGTCGATGGTCAGTGGCGCGGAGCCCACCATGCGTCAGAGGGTGGCGAGGACCGTGTTGAAGGTGTCGGAGGGGCGCATAATGGCACGGGCCTTGGCAGCATCGGGGAAGTAGTAGCCGCCGATGTCGGCGGGGCTCCCCTGCACGGCGCCCAACTCTTCAACGATTGTCTGTTCGTTTTCGCCAAGAGCTGCAGCCAGCGGTGCGAACTTGGCAGCCAGCAATGCGTCATCGGTTTGCGCAGCAATCGCCTGCGCCCAGTACATGGCGATGTAGAAGTGGCTGCCGCGGTTGTCAAGGCTGCCGAGCCGCCGGGCCGGCGACTTCCCATTGGAAAGCAACTGGCCCGTCGCTGCGTCGAGCGTGTCGCCGAGGATCTTGGCCGATGCGTTACCAGTCACTTCGGCGAGGTGCTCGAACGACACCGCAATAGCAAGGAACTCACCAAGGGAATCCCAGCGGAGGTAGTTCTCTTTGACCAACTGCTGGACATGCTTCGGAGCCGAGCCTCCAGCCCCAGTCTCGAAGAGACCACCACCGTTGAGCAGCGGCACGACCGACAGCATCTTGGCGCTGGTACCCAGTTCGAGAATCGGGAAGAGGTCGGTGTTGTAGTCACGCAGCACGTTGCCGGTGACCGAGATCGTGTCTTGCCCGGCCCGCATCCGGTCGACGGAGTACTTGGTGGCATCGATCGGCGACATAATTTCAATGGTCAGACCCTCGACATCACCCACCAGATCACGATCGGCGAGATACGTGTTGACCTTGGTGATCAGCTCCGCATCGTGCGCACGGTTGGCGTCAAGCCAGAACACTGCTGGCGAGCCAGTGGCCCGGGCACGACTGACAGCGAGGCGTACCCAGTCACGAATCGGCTCGTCCTTCACCTGGCACGCACGGAAAATGTCGCCTCCAGAGACGCTCTGCTCCATCACGGTGGCGCCTGACGCAGCATCGACGACGCGGATCGAACCGGACGACGGGGCTTCGAAAGTCTTGTCGTGGCTG
>CALAHA010000424.1 GCA_937891565.1 uncultured Ilumatobacter sp.
CGACGGAGCTTCGAAGGTCTTGTCGTGGCTGCCGTATTCTTCCGCCTTCTGAGCCATCAGGCCGACGTTCGCGACGGTGCCCATCGTGGTCGGGTCATACGCCCCATTTGAGATGCAATCGTCAATGACGACCTGGTAGATGCCGGCGTAGCTACTGTCGGGGATAGTCGCCTTGACATCCTGCAGCTCCCCCGCCAAGTTCCACATCTGACCCGACGTACGGATCATTGCGGGCATCGATGCGTCGACGATCACATCGCTCGGAACGTGCAGATTGGTGATGCCGTTGTCCGAATCGACCATGGCAAGGTCGGGACCATTTTCGAGGGCGGCAGCGATGTCAGCCTCGATCTCGGCCTGCTTGTCGGCAGACAGGTTCGACAACGAAGCGATCACTTGACCAAGACCGTTGTTTGGATGCGCGCCAGCTTCGGCCAGTGCTGCACCGTGTTTTGCGAACACATCAGAGAAGTAAGCCCTCACAGCGTGGCCGAAAATGATCGGGTCAGACACCTTCATCATCGTCGCCTTGAGATGCAGCGAGAACAGCACGCCCCGTTCCTTGGCGTCAGCGATCTGTGTATTGAGGAAGGAGCGAAGGGCGTCGACACTCATCACCGTGGAGTCGATCACTTCGTCGGCGAGCACCGGAATGGATTCCTTGAGCACCGTGACCGAACCATCAGCGGCGACGTGCTCTATGCGCAGAGCACCGGCCTCAGACACCGTGACTGACTGCTCGTTATGCGCGAAGTCGCCGTCAGTCATGGTGGCGACGTGGCTCTTCGATTCATTCGACCAGGCGCCCATCGAATGCGGGTTGGCCTTGGCATAGTCCTTGACTGCCTTCGGCGCCCGCCGATCGGAGTTGCCCTGGCGCAGCACCGGGTTCACGGCTGAGCCCATCGTGCTGCCGTATGCAACCTTGATCGCCTTTTCGTCGTCGGTCGTTGCGTCGTCCGGGTACTCAGGGAGGTCGAACCCCCGCGCCTGGAGTTCGGCGATCGCGGCCTCGAGTTGCGGCACCGATGCGGAGATGTTCGGGAGCTTGATGATGTTAGCTTCCGGAGTGAGTGCCATTTCGCCGAGCTCGGCGAGCGCATCAACAACACGCTGCCCCTCGGCGAGGTGATCCGGGAAGGCCGCCAGGATTCGGGCAGCGAGCGAGATGTCACGTGTCTCGACACTGATGTCGGCTGCGCCCGCGAACGCCTCGATGATCGGAAGTAACGAATACGTAGCAAGTGCAGGTGCTTCGTCGGTGAACGTGTAGATGATCTTCGAGTTACTCATGAGGGGTCTCCGAACCAATGTGCGGGCGCTGACGAGCAGACGGGACTTGTCTGCAACTTGTCTTGAGCGTAGCGCACCCTGCCAACGATCGCAGCCCTGCAGTCACACCACCCCGGATCAGAGGAAGTCCCAGGAATCAGGGTGTCGGAACGTGAGTAGGGCCAGCTCGGCGCTCCCGTCGTATCGTAAGCAGTGATGGACTTCGACTGGACCCCCGAACAGAACGCCCTGCGCGAGCAGGCCCGACATGTCGCGGCCGATGCCGTTGCCAAGTACGGCCGGCACAACGATTCCTGGATCAACGGCTACTCGAAAGACTTTGCCCGCGACCTCGGGGCACTCGGCTGGGTCGGCATGTGCTGGCCCTCCGAATTCGGCGGTGGTGGCCGACCGCCGATCGATCGCCTCATCGTCGGCGAAGAGTTGATTGCCGCCGGTGCGCCCATCGCCGCCATGTGGTTCGCCGATCGCCAGATGGGTCCAACGCTGATCGCCTACGGCACCCCCGATCAGCAGGCCGAGTTCCTGCCCAGCATGCTCACGGGCGACACCACCTGGTGCATCGGCATGTCGGAGCCCGACTCCGGTTCCGACCTCGCGTCGCTCTCGACAAGTGCAGTTCGCGACGGCGACGACTTCATCATCAACGGTCAGAAGATCTGGACGAGCTTCGGTGATGAAGCCGACTACTGCTATCTCATCTGTCGCACCGACGCGTCCGGCCCGCCGCACCGAGGCATCAGCGAGATCATCGTCCCAATGGACACGCCCGGCGTTGAGGTCCGTCCAATCACCGACATGACGACCAACCGTCACTTCTGCGAGGTGTACTTCACCGACGCTCGCGTGCCTGCCGTCAACCTCGTCGGGGTCGAGGGCAACGCCTTCAAACAGACGATGGTGCAGCTCGAACACGAACGTGGCGGCATCGACCGACTTGTCTCGAACAAGGCGCTGTATGACCTCGCACTCGAGCGTGCCGACACGAGTGATCCTCGCGTCCGGCAAGAGATCGCCGCTCTCGAGATCGGCTACCGGCTCGGCCGCATCCTGGTCACACGCGAGGTGCTCCGCCAGGCGCCCAACGGCTTCTCCGCAGCAACGAAGTGTTTCTGCACCGAACACGAGATCAAGGTCGCCGACTTCGTTGCGAAGACCTTTGGCGCCGACGCGCTGCTCTGGAGCGACGTCACCAAGGGTTTCACATACGGACCCGGGTACACGATTATGGGTGGCACCTCGAACATCATGCGCAACATTCTGGGCGAGCGTGTGCTCGGCCTTGCACGCGAGCCGCGCTAGGACGACATCGTCGCCGGGCCGGGTGCGTTACGGGTTGATCTCAGTGCGCAGGACCACTTCGCCTGACGACCCCTGACCTTCGTTACCTCTCCCGGCGGCTGCTTCGAGCGTGATCGTGAACATTTCAACGCGTTCGAGTTCGACACCAGCCCACAAAGTGACCTTGACGCCGTCGTGGAACGTTCCAACCGGGAAGAGATCGCCGTCGACCGTTGTGAGCCAACCGGCGTAAAACGAACCGTTATCGCGGCGGGGCAGGCTGGCCGCATCGAGTTCAATACGCAGGCCGGAGTCAAACAACGTGACCGTGATGGCACCGGATTGGCCGTCGGTCCGCCCAGTCGGCACGAGTTCAGCCGAGAACGAGTCAACGTCCTCGACGCCACTCAGCCCACTCAGTAGCACCAGACCGCCGAACAGAAAGGCGATAGCTGCTGCTGCGCCCAGAAGCGCCGGCCGGACCCATGAGCGACGGCCGTGAGAACCCGACGGGGCTGCGTAGGTCGCCGCAGCATTGACCGATTCTGAACTGATAGCGCTGACGACACGATCGCTGAGGTCGTCACCAGGCGAGTCCCACATGGTCGGATTGGCAAGCAGCGCTCCGAACTGTGCATCGAACTCGGCGTTCGCCTCAGGGTTGGATTCGTCTGCGTTGTCGAGCTCGCTCATCGCCGAACCCAGTTCATCGCCAACTCGTTCATGAAGAGTGTCATCAGCTTCCATTGTTCAATATGTCGTTCGAGAGTGTTCGGTTCCCAAATCTTTACCCGGCTCACGAGTTCGGTCCCTGAAGGTGAGCCAGTCGGTTCGCCAGGCGTCGATGGGCCCGATGCAATCGTGACTTGACGGTGCCGACAGCGATACCCAGACGCTCGGCGATTTCAGCATGCGTGTGGCCCTCGACGTGCTGCATCTTGACAAGCTCTCGTTCATCAGGTTCGAGACCCTCAATCGCGGCCCGGACACTCCACACCGTTTCGATCTGCTCGGCGTTCGGGGCCAGGGTGACCAATGCGGAGTCAACCAGGTCGGCGACTTCGAGTGATCCGGCGGGCCGGCGCTGCTCCCGACGCAGCACATCGATCGCTGCACGCCGCGCAATGGTTGCCAGCCACGGAGCGAAATCACGGCCCGGCTCGAACTGATCAGCGTTGCGCCATGCCTGCAGGAACACGTGCTGGGTCACTTCCTCAGCCCGCTGCCGATCTTTCAGCATGCAATGAGCCACAGTGAATACCAGCCCGCCGAAACGCTCGTACAACATGCGGACGGCGGCCTCGTCACCCTCAGTCAGGGCCAGCGCGAGGGCAGCGTCTTCCTGTACGACGTGCGCTGGGCGAAACTGTTCCATTCGATCGACAGCGTATTCGGCCAGGTCTACGACAGGCATGACCTGGCCCTACTCTGCGGTCATGGAACATGTGCGATTCGGCCGAACCGGCCTCAAAGTTTCCCGCCTCTGCCTCGGAACGATGACGTTCGGCTTCCAGGCCGACCGTGCAACGTCCATCGCAATCATGGACGCTGCGGCCGACGCTGGCATCACGTTCTTCGACACCGCCGACATGTACCCCAATGCCGGCACCTTCGAGTCGATGGGTGCGACCGAGACCATCATCGGCGAATGGATGCACGGTCGACGCGACGACTTCATCCTTGCCAGCAAGTGCTTCTTCCCGACCGGCAAGCAGCCGTGGAAGGCAGGCAACAGCCGCCACAACATCATGCGCTCGATCGAGGCATCGCTGCGGCGGTTGCAGACCGACTACCTCGATCTGTACCAACTCCATGCGTGGGACCCCACGACCCCGATCGAAGAGACCCTGAGCGCCTTGGACGATCTGGTCCGCTCAGGCAAGGTCCGCTACGTCGGCTGTTCGAACATGATGGCGTGGCGAATCGCCCGTGCAATCGGCCGCAGCGAGACGTTGGGCCTCTGCAAGTTCGAGAGTGTGCAGCCCCGCTACAACCTCCTGTTCCGGGAAAACGAACGCGAGCTCTTCCCGCTGTGCGCCGAGGAAGGACTCGCCGTCATGGCGTACAACCCGCTGGCTGGCGGGCTCCTCACGGGCAAGCATCGCGGTACCCCCACCCAAGGCACGCGCTTTACCCTTGGAACCGCTGCTGAGCGCTACCGAGAGCGGTACTGGGACGATGCAAAGCTCCGTACCGTCGATGCATTCCAGCAGATCGCCGAGGACGCCGGCATCCCGATGACCACCCTGGCCATCGGCTGGGTCCTTGCCAACCCGGTCGTGACCTCACCGATTCTCGGTGCCAGCCGGCCCGAACAGCTCACAGCGTCGGTCGCAGCGCTCGGAACACCGCTCGAGGCCGACGTCTTGCAGCAATTGAACGAACTCACTCACGAGTACCGCTTTGGCGACAACGAACGCTGAACGAGCACAAGCCAGACGCAACCAGACGCAACCAGACAGGGCCAGAAAACGACAAAAGACCTGGTACCGCAGTACGCAGGCCTTCGATCTTGTGGGCACGCAGGGATTCGAACCCTGGACCTCTACCGTGTCATGGTAGCGCTCTAACCAACTGAGCTACGCGCCCGTAGCGCCAGACAAGCTACCAGTTGCCGACGCCGTCCCCACGCAGGATCTCGACGTGATTTCTGATTGCGTCATCTCGCTACCGTAGGAGGGTGACCGAATACGACCTCGCCCTCTTCATCCTCCGAGTTGCGCTCGGCCTCACGTTGGCTGCCCACGGCGCCAACAAGTTCAGGGCTGGCCTCGACGGCGTGGCAAGCTGGTTCAACAGCATGGGGATGCGGCCTGGCGCCATGCACGCCCGGTTTGCGGCCGGTGGCGAGGTGCTGGCTGGGCTCTTTCTGGCTGCCGGCCTGCTGACCAGCTTCGCGGCGCTGGGCTTCGTCGGTCTGATGGCTGTCGCTGCAGTCACCGTGCATCTCTCGAAGGGATTCTTCATCCTCGACGAGGGCTGGGAATATGTCTTCATCTTGGGGGTCACCGCTGTCGCCATTGCACTCCTTGGCCCCGGTCGTTGGTCGATCGACCGAGTTATCGGTATCGACGACAACCTCGATGGCTGGTTCGGGCTGGCGATTTCTGCCGGCGGCGGCCTGGCTGCTGCCGGAGGCCTGCTCAGCGTCTTCTATCGACCGCCCAAGGGCGAGTGACTCAGACTGATCGGATCAGTCGCGGAGACGCATCGAGATCTCGTTCGCCATCAACCGGCCAGAACGAGTGAGCACGACGCGCTCAGCATCATCAGCATGCGGCACCAGCATCCCGTCGAGCAGTTCAATCGTCGACTCGTCGAATGCTGAGCGCTCGATGCCATCACGTGTCCGCAACACCAATTGCTGACCTTCGACCCGACGAACGTCGGCGTCGAGGGTTTCTGATGCGGCTTCGACCGACTCCCCCGCCGCAACAAGGTCGATATAGCGGTCAGGCGTCCGAACGTTCCACCAACGCCGGCCGTTGTGGTGTGAGTGCGCTGCACAACCGAAGCCCCGGTAGTTCTGCTGGCGCCAATAGAGAAAATTGTGCTTTGACTCGTGACCGGGTCGGGACCAGTTCGATACCTCGTAGTTGATGAGGCCCTCGGCAACGAATCGATCGTCGACAAGCTCATACTTATCTGCCTGGTCGTCATCGTCAGGATGTCGACCAGGCTGACCCGCAAGCGGCGTGCCGGCCTCGACCGTGAGGCCGTAGGCAGATACGTGTGGCGGTTCGTGGCTCAATGCACCCTCGACGGTCTCTTGCCAGTCGCTGAGCGACTCCCCTGCGGCCCCATAAATAAGGTCGAGGTTGAACGTCGGCAAGCCCACGGTACGGACCGCTTCGACTGCTCGCACGACGTTCTCGCGGTCGTGAGTTCGGCCCAAAGCTTCGAGCACGTGCGCCGACATCGACTGCACCCCGATGCTCACGCGGTTGACCCCACCGTCAACGAAGGCCCTCAGCATTTCCGGGGTGACATCGTCGGGATTGCACTCCACCGTGACCTCCGCGTCCGGCGACTTCGGGATCAACGCAATGACCGCAGCGAGTTGTTCTGGCGGGACCAGCGTCGGAGTTCCACCGCCGACGAAGATGGTGTCGGCGACAGGCATCCCGTTGGCGACGGCTCGCTTGATCTCGGTACCGAGCGCGTCGAGGTAGGTGTTCGTCAGGTGGTGGCGGTCGGTCCACGTCGCAAATGCGCAGTAGTCGCACTTCGACGCGCAGAACGGGATGTGCAGGTACGCACCAAACATGTCGGGAAAAGCGGCTGCGCCCCGTGCTCTCACAGTGGGGAGCATTTCAGAACAGTGTGTTGATTGCTCGTCAGAGCGGCTTAAACAGCAGGTCGAGTGATGCAAGCCGTTCGGCGACCTGATCGACGGGCACATCAAGCATTGCCGCAATCGCTCGGGTGTCGTCCCCGCGGACTGTAATCACGCGGCCGTTGAAGTCCTGACGCTGCACCTGGATGAGGC
>CALAHA010000425.1 GCA_937891565.1 uncultured Ilumatobacter sp.
GATCGGTCATATGAGTGACGAGCAGCACGACACCATCGACGCCCTTGCTTCGGAGAACCGGATCTTTCCACCCTCCGATGCCTTCAAGGCCGACACACTGGTTGCCGGGACGGACCTCTACGACGAGGCAAACGCCGACGATGAAGCGTTCTGGGCGCGCCAGGCGAATGAACTCATCGATTGGTTCGAGCCGTGGAACACCGTGCTCGACTGGCAATTGCCCTACGCCAAATGGTTCGAGGGAGCCACGCTCAACGTGGCGCACAACTGCCTCGATCGTCACGTCAACGCCGGCAACGGTGGGAGGGTTGCCATCCACTGGGAGGGCGAGCCCGGCGATACGCGGACGATTACGTACCAGGACCTCCTTGACGAAGTCAGCCAGTTTTCCAATGCGCTGAAGGATCTCGGCGTCCAAAAGGGCGACCGGGTCAACATCTACCTCCCGATGATTCCCGAGGCAGCGGTCGCCATGCTCGCTTGCGCTCGCATCGGTGCGGCACACAGTGTTGTCTTCGGTGGGTTCTCGAGCCAGTCGCTCAGCGACCGCATCAACGATGCCGAAGCCAAGGTCCTGATCACCGCCGACGGCGGTTATCGGCGCGGTGAGGTCTTGCCGCTGAAGCCTGCTGCCGACGAGGCGTGCGAATCGACGCCGACGATCGAACATGTCGTTGTCGTCAAGCGTGGCGGAAACGATGTTCATATGGTCGAGGGCCGTGACCACTGGTATCACGACCTCCTTGATGGGGCCTCCACTGACTGCCCTGCCGAGCCAATGGAAGCCGAACATCTCCTCTTCCTCCTGTATACCTCGGGCACGACCGGCAAGCCCAAGGGCATCATGCACACCACCGGCGGGTATCTCACTCAGGTCACCTATACCCACAAGTACGTGTTCGACCTCAAGCCCGAGACCGACGTGTTCTGGTGTACGGCAGATGTCGGCTGGATTACCGGCCACAGCTACATCGTGTACGGGCCCCTGTCGAACGGCTGCACTCAGGTGATGTACGAAGGCGTCCCCAACCACCCGCGCAACGACCGTTTCTGGGAGATCATCGAGAAGTACGGCGTCACGATCTTCTACACCGCACCCACCGCGATCCGGACCTTCATGAAGTGGGGCGACCAGGAGCCGGCAAAGCACGACCTGTCGTCGCTGCGGCTGCTCGGAACCGTCGGCGAGCCGATTAACCCTGAAGCATGGATGTGGTATCGGAACACGATCGGTGGTGGACGGTGCCCGATTGTCGACACCTGGTGGCAGACCGAAACCGGCGGCATCATGATTAGTCCGCTGCCTGGTGCGACCACCACTAAGCCGGGCTCGGCAACGTTCCCGCTGCCTGGCGTGTCGGCCGAACTCGTTGACGACGATGCCAACCCGGTTGCTGTGGGCGGCGGTTACCTGACGCTGACGCGTCCGTGGCCCGGCATGCTCCGAGGTATTTGGGGCGATGCTGAGCGATACCAGGAGACGTACTGGTCGCGCTTTGCAGGTCGCTATTTCGCTGGTGACGGCGCCAAGCTCGACGACGACGGATACCTCTGGCTTCTCGGACGCGTCGACGACGTCATGAACGTGTCCGGGCACCGCATCTCGACCACCGAAGTCGAGTCGGCGTTGGTGTCACACCCGGCAGTGGCCGAGGCGGCGGTGGTCGGCGCTACCGATGCCACAACTGGCCAGGCGGTCATCGCGTACGTGATCCTGCGTGAGGGGCACGACGCCGACCAGCAAGAGCTCCGAAACCACGTGGCCGGTCAGATCGGAAGTATCGCCAAGCCGAAGCAGATTTACATCACACCTGACCTACCGAAGACGCGTTCGGGCAAAATCATGCGCCGACTGCTGCGTGATGTGGCCGAAGGCCGCAACATCGGTGACACCACCACGCTCGCCGACAGTTCAATCGTTGACGAACTCCAGGCGAAAGCCGCAGCCGCGACCGACGATTGAGGTTCAGCGTTCGAGGTTCAGCGTTCGAGGTTCAGCGTTCGAGGTGTTCGGCGAAGTGTTCGCCCTGAAACGCACTCGAAGCAGCTGCTGACACGACCACCACAACGCAGCACCAGCGGCGCGACCGTACGTTCGGGTACACGGTCTTTGCCGCGTATAACTCGCCAGCCGAGGTCTATGCAGCGGCCAATGCTCTCGTCCAGACATCACTCGCCACCGTCGACCGTGCCGGAGTGCAGTGCACGTGTAGAACGTTTTCCGGGACCAATGTCGCCGGAACCGCACAGCTGACCAACGTTCTCCAGACCTAGGCCAGCACTGCGTCGCCCGAGAGATTGCCTGCTTACGTACCGTGGAGCTCGCCGCATGAGAGAACGTCTATCTGCGGACGGCCAGTGCACGACATGGCGTTCATCGTGGCGCCGGTGCGCTCGGGGAGTAATCAGTCGCGGAAGTTGTTGAACTGCAGCGGAATGCCGATGTCCTCGGCCTTGAGTATTGCCATCACTTCTTGCAGGTGATCGCGTTTCTTGCTTTGGACGCGAATCGAATCGCCCTGGCTCGAGCTGGAGACGCCTTTGGGGCCTTTCTCCTTGATTGCCTTGTTGATCAACTTCGCTTTCTCTGAGCTGATGCCCGACGAGATGGTCATGACCTGGCGAACAGTGCTGCCGGAGGCCTCCTGGACATTGGCGTAGTCGACGCCCTTGAGTGAGACGCCGCGCTTCACGAGCTTCTCTTCGAGCACGATCCGCAGCGCGTCGAGGCGATCGTTGGAGACGGTGGCCATGGTGATGACGGTTTCATTCTGCTCGATCGACGAGTTGGTGTTCTTGAAATCGAACCGCTGGCCGATCTCGCGCTGCGCCTGATCGACCGCATTCTTCACCTCTTGGTCATCGACTTCGGACACAACGTCAAAACTTCCCATCCCTCCAGAATACCGGTTGTCGGATTCCCGACACGATGGGTACGCTGTAAACGCCTTGTTCGTCGGTTTGAACCGATGTTCAGGGACCAATTGAGGGTCGGTGCCCGAGCGGCCAAAGGGAGCAGGCTGTAAACCTGCCGTCGTAGACTTCGAAGGTTCAAATCCTTCTCGGCCCACCAATTTGAGAGCCCGTCAGCTTCTGCTGGCGGGCTCTTGTCGTTTTCGCGACGAGCGACGCCGAATCT
Source organism: uncultured Ilumatobacter sp. (assembly GCA_937891565.1). GTDB lineage: Bacteria > Actinomycetota > Acidimicrobiia > Acidimicrobiales > Ilumatobacteraceae > Ilumatobacter_A. Next base: position 3,140 of record CALAHA010000425.1, read on the forward strand.
TCCTGCACCCCGGGGCTGGGTACCGTTCGGGCCAGGGCAGGCCAGGGCAGGCCGTTCCGTTGGCTCGATCAGTGACTCTTCGAGCGCGACGGCGACGTCCGTACACTCGGTGCGGTGAGTGACCTCGACCAATTGATCGCAGCCTTCGACGTCGAGGACCCGGCGTTCATTGCTGATCCGTACCCGACCCTCGATGCGCTGCGCGAGGCCGCCCCGATCTTCTGGAACGACGGGACAGGGCAGTGGATGTTGACTCGCTTCGACGATGTCTCGGCTGCACTGAAGAACCGAACCCTCGGACGCGCCTACACGCATCGGTACACCCACGAAGAGCTCGGCCGCTCAGGGCCGGATTCCAAATGGACGAAGTTCAACGAGCACGAGCGCTGGTCACTGCTTTGTCTTGAGCCGCCGGATCACACCCGGCTTCGTCGACTGGTCTCGAAAGTTTTCACCCCGAGCGCCACCGCTCAGCTCGCCGACTCGATCGCCGCGATCTCGAACGAGTTGCTCGACCAGTGTGCTGAGGCCGGAACGTTCGATCTGCTTGCCGACTACGCGCAGCCGTACTCAGTGGCAGTCATCTGCTCGATGCTCGGTGTCCCGCGTGCCGACACGCAACTCCTGCTCGGCTGGTCGCACGCGATCGTCAAAATGTACGAACTGTCGGCATCGGATGAGGTCAAGCAGGCAGCAGACCAGGCTGCGGGGGAGTACATCGACTACACGAGAGCACTCATCGCTGATAAGCGTGCGCGCCCAGACGGACTCCTTCTCTCGGAACTGGTGCAGGTCCAAGATGGGGGAGCGACGCTGACCGAAGACGAGATCATCTCGACCACGATGGTCCTCGTCGAGGCTGGCCACGAAGCAACGGTCAACACGTTAGGCAATGGCTTCCGGGCCCTCATGGCGCACCGCGACCAGTGGGACCGAGTGGTGCAGCACGATGTCACTCCAGCATCGACGGTCGAGGAGCTCTTGCGTTTCGATGCGCCGCTCCAAATGTTCGAACGCTGGGTACTCGAAACCGATACCGAAATCGCCGGTCAGGCTGTGCAGGTCGGCGACGAGATCGCCATGCTGTTCGGCGCAGCCCAGCGTGACCCGCGCCGCTTCGACAACCCGACCACATTCGACGTTGGCCGAAACGACCCGGGTCACATTGGCTTCGGCGGCGGTATCCATTTTTGTATCGGGGCCCCGCTCGCCCGCCAAGAGTTAATTCGCTCGGTCGAGGGGATCGCCTCCCGTTTCCCGGACCTTCGGCTGGTCGACGAGCCGACGTATCACCCGACTTTCGTGATCCGCGGCCTCACGGGCCTCACGGTCGCGACGAGCTGAGCCACTGATGGTGGCCAGCGAGTAGCGTCCTGGCTATGTCCGCCGAACTGAAGTCACTGATCCTGTGTGACTTTGCGCAGATTCGAGAAGGGTTGCTTTTCGTGCAATCCGGCGGCCTCACGAGGCTGGCTGCGCCGACCTTTCCAGCAAAGTTCGCCTGCCACGTGGCCACGCTGGTTTGGCTGCCGCCGAATGAGTCGGGAGCGGCACACGAAATCGTCATGAAGGTGAAGTCGGCGGCCACGGCCAAACTCACGGCCACCGTCAACGTCGCATTACATGAGTCTGCGGCTCCGTCTGCGCTGCGTCCCGGCGAAGGCTGGCAGGTGCCGATCGTGGTGCCACTTGGCGCTGTCAGCTTTCCTGCAGCAGGTGAGTACGACCTCCAGGTCGAAGTCGACGGCGAGTTCGCTGGCGACATCAGTTTCGTCGTGGCTCAGCGAGTCTGACCCGACTTCACGAGGAGTTCACCTGGCGACTTCAGCCACAAATATGTTGGCCCTACCGAAGCCATCGTGGGGATTGACCGAATCGGGCGGGAACCGACCGTCACATATCGGATCTACGGTTGTCTCCGCGGAGTGTGTCGGTGATGCTGGGTTCTTCAACGGGGCCGTCGCTTCCGCACGCGGGCACGACAAGGGCTATGGCGATGAGTGGAGCGGCGATGGTCCGCAACGAACGGGTGCGCTGGACAG
>CALAHA010000426.1 GCA_937891565.1 uncultured Ilumatobacter sp.
AAGTTGACCAGTCAGATTCGCACCCGCCTGGGCGATCCCGAAGTGATTCTGCTCGGTGTCGACCGGCTCGACTATACGAAGGGGATCGGCCTCAGATTCAGGGCCTTCGGTGCGTTGCTCGAGTCGGGCGAACTCGACGCTGAGCGTTGCGTCATGGTGCAGGTCGCAACACCGACTCGCGAAGCCGTCGAGCACTATCAGGATGAACGACGCGAGATCGAACGGCTCGTTGGCGAGATCAACGGACGCTTCAGCAGGATCGGGCTCCCCGTCATCCACTACCTGTACCAAACGCTGTCGTACGACGACCTCATTGCTCTCTACCGCGCCGGCGATGTCATGCTCGTCACCCCGTTCCGCGATGGTATGAACCTCGTCGCAAAGGAGTACGCCGCCGCGCACATCGACGGTGACGGCGTGCTCGTCCTATCGGAATTCGCTGGGGCCGCCGACGAACTCACCGATGCGGTGCTCGTCAACCCGCACGATGATCGGGCCCTCCAGGAGTCGATCGTGACCGCCGTCGAGATGCACCGCCACGAGCGGCGGGCGCGCATGGCTGGGCTCCGCGAACAGGTGAAGCGAATGGACGTCCAGGGTTGGGCCGACAGGTTCTACGCGGCGCTCGCACAGGCAGCCAAGAACCAGTGACCCTCACGCCCGAGTACCACAACCCGAAACAGCTGGGCATCGAAGTCGCCGGCTGCGAACTGCCGTTATTGATTGGCCTTGACATCGACGGTGTGCTCGCCCCGCTCGTTGACCACGCTGATAACGCACGGCTGCTCGATGGCATCGCTGACGTCTTGACTCGCCTGCTCACAGCTGATCACGTGACGGTCGCTGCCGTGTCAGGCCGCGCTGTATCGAGCATGCGGACCTTCGGGCTCCCCGCCGCCGTGCGCCTTGTTGGCAGTCACGGCATGGAACAAGACGGCCGCCCGTTCGAACCGCTCAATAGCGCTGAGCGAGCCCGTCTCGACCAATTGATCGAACTGGCCGACGCCGCAGCGAACACTGGCGGAGACGGAGCGTGGGTGGAACACAAGCAAGCCAGCGTTGCAGTCCACATCCGCGAGGCCGACAGAGCACTCGGAACAGCTGCGCTTGCCGCACTGGCCATCGCAATACAAGGTGTCGATGGCGCCTCGGCCAAGCCGGGCAGCAACGTGCTCGAACTTTTCACCAGGCACGCGAGCAAGGGCAGCGCGGTCGAACGACTTCGAAATGAGTCTCGAGCACGCACCGTGATGTTCGTCGGCGACGACCTCACCGACGAAGAGGCATTCGCCGCACTGAACGAAGCGGACATATCGATCAAGGTCGGCCCCGCCCCGACCATTGCCCAGTTCCGGCTGGCCACTCCAGAGCATGTCCTGGAGTTCCTCAGCGCTCTCGCAGACTGCCTTTGCGAACCTGTCTGATCAGAAGAGTGATGCCTGCCCGGCGGGTGGCGTGCGCTTGATCGCCGTCCAGGGGTTGCAGTTGTCCATGAACACCCAGCTGCGGCGATGAATCGCCGACGGCCCATAGCCTTTGATCGCCGCCTTGTGAACGGGGCAGGGGTAGCCCTTGTTCGTGTCGAACGACCAGTGCGGGTACGACTCTGACATCGCTCGCATCTGCCGATCACGAACGACCTTGGCAAGAATGCTCGCTGCGGCAACGCTGAGGCAGTGAAGGTCGGCTTTGACAGCCAGTTCGACGTTCGCCACTGACGGAGAGACGAAGTCCCACTTACCGTCGGTCACTGCCACGTCAGGCACGATGCTCAACCCGTCGATAGCGCGTCGCGTGGCAAGCTTTTGCGCTGCAGACATCCCGAGGTGATCGCACTCCTCTTGGCTCGCCGCACCAACAGCCCATGACACGCACCAGTTGGCAATCTTGTCGAACAGGGCTTCACGTTCACGTTCGGACAGCAGCTTGGAATCACGAACACCGTTGACTCGAGTGTCTCGGGGCAGAATCGCTGCGCCCACCATTAATGGCCCGGCCCATGCTCCACGACCCACCTCGTCGATGCCGACAACAGTCTCATGCCCGCGAGCCCACATCTCCTTCTCGATCGCTCGAGTCGGTGCCCTCTTGTTTGAGCTGCGGTACTTCGTCGCCATGACGACTGCATCATGCCAGGGTCGAGGCCGTCCTGCTGTCTCGCCCCTGACGAGGATGCGGGCTCAGGTGAAGCTGGTCGAAGTTTGCGAAGGCGGACTGCTCTCCGCCGTGAGCGAGAGGCTGCGTGGGGCGGCGGGCTTCGCCGGCGCTGCCCACAACGACTCGCCGGTCTGGTCACTCGACGACCAATCGGCGTCGACAGCAGAAGCACTCAACCGTTGCGCTTCGCCAGTCTGCTCCCACAGGACAGCAGGCCGCTCCCCGTGCCAACGCACAGCGAATGACACCGTTGACGACGCCGATGTAGGAACACCGTGGAGTTCAAAGTTGGCTCCGAGCCAGCGAGTTGGGATCCCAGTCGGCAGCAGATTGCTCCCGTCGGCCAGTCGTCGCTCGACTTCGTGGACGAAGCGGCCCACAGATGCACCGCGGACGATTTCTGAAAACGGACCGGTCTTGGGCCGAGCGGCGTCACCGACGCGCTTCGCGAGTCGAGCGATGTCACGCGTTGCGCGCCGATCACCGGCGACCACAGCAATGTGGTGAGCCGCAGCGATCGCCGCTGGCACACAGGCATCGCCGGATCGAGCGATTAATTCGAGCGGCTCGGCAATCTCGTACATCCACGGCTCGGCTTCTTCGCCGCAGCGGACCAGTTCGTTGACATCGAGAATGAACCCGATCGGATCCTGCGTCACGTCGATGGGACCGGTCAGGATCAGGTCGCAACGTGCCGCCACCACTGCATTGGCGAGCCCGTCGTCGGGCAGATTGAGTCGGCTCGCCCGCTCAGCCAACGTGACCCAGCCGCGGCTCACCACATCGGCGCCGGGCAGCGGGCGCAGATTTGCAGCATGACGGTCGACGACGTCAGGGATCGGCCCGTGGGCGATCGCCACGCGAATCGACGTGCGATGGGCAATCGGCAGCGTGATCGCGCCAGCCGGGAGTTCGATGCCCTGCAACGGCAGGTCAGCAGGCGGGCGCTCGGTGAGCACCGACAAGCCCGAAAAAGCAACGGCGAACGGCAACGGGGAGTCATTCTCGATTTCGATAATCGTCAGCCCGCCGCGATCGGCCACCGACCAGACCCGCTGCACGGCATCGCCGTCGGGAATCCGGACACGAGTTTCGGTGACAGGCGCTCCGGCGAGGCGGACCTGACGGACAGCAGCTTCGGTCGCCGGCGTATGCCATCGGTCATCAGCTGCGATGTGCCAGTCGATGCGTTCGACGGCGCCGCCAGGTTGGGCCCACGGGGTGACCGACCCCCACCGCGAGACGCTCGCCCTCCACCGTTGGCCGGTGACACCGACGACTGTCGACTCATCCCTGGCGTCGGCACCCGATTCGGTCGTGTTGCCGTTCGACGCGCTGGTCTCGAGTGACATGCCGGAGAGGCTATTGGCGCCTTGTCGAGTTCGCCCAGCCCGGCGTGTCCGACCAAGGCGGACTTACGCCACGGACGTAGGGTTACAACCAGTGCGAGTCGCAGCCCTGGTTCCCGTCAAGCGATTCGCTGCTGCCAAGGGACGATTGTCTGGTGCGGTTGATGAACAGCAGCGCGCACGGCTCGCCCGATGGACCGCCACAGGGGTCGTCGCGGCGTTCGGTGACATCGATGTCTACGTCGCGTGCGACAACGACGAAGTTGCGGAGTGGGCTCGTGAACTCGGCCACGCAGTCATTTGGGGGCCGGGTCTGGGCCTCAACGGGGCGATTGACGACGGTGTCGCAGCACTCGCCGATGCCGGGTACGACCAGGTCGTCATCGCCCACGCTGACCTTCCGCGGCCAACGTCGCTCTCGACTGTGGCCCGACACAACACGATCACGCTCGTCCCCGACGACCGTCGTGACGGCACAAACGTCATGTCGTTCCCGCTCACCGACACCGTCCAAGCTGCGTACGGAGCCAGGTCGTTCGAACGCCACCTCGCCGCAGCGCAGCAGGTCGGCATCTGCATCGAAGTTCGCGCCGACCCCGACTTGGCCCTCGACATCGACACACCCGACGATCTCACCCACCCACTCATCCGCGAGGTGCTGCCCACATGGCTGCGAACGAACCAGGCCAACCATCGATCCGTCTGAGCGACGAGCCGTCACTCAATTACCCCACACCGAAGTCTGCGCTGGCAATCGGAGCGCATCCCGACGACGTCGAGTTCGGCTGCGGCGGGACCCTGGCAAAGTGGGCCGCTGACGGTTGCGTCATCCACCACCTTGTCTGCACCGACGGTTCCAAAGGCACATGGGATGCCAGTGCTGACACCGTTGTACTCGCAGCCCGTCGCCAGATCGAACAACGCGATGCCGCCCAGCGGCTTGCCCGAGGTGTCGTTGCCGTCACCGGTGAGGTGCGCTTCCTCGGATACATCGACGGCGAACTCGACAGCAGCCTGCGCGAGCGGGGTGACGTCGCAAAGGTGATTCGCGAACTCCAGCCGCAGGTCGTACTCGGTCACGATCCGTGGAAGCGGTATCGGTTGCACCCCGACCACCGCCACGCAGGTCTCTTGGCGTGCGAGGGGATCGTTGCCGCCCGTGACCCGCACT
>CALAHA010000427.1 GCA_937891565.1 uncultured Ilumatobacter sp.
CTCGATTGGTGGCGCCATCGTCGACGGCGGCACGTTCGACTACGCCGCCTCGGGCCGCTTCCCCAATTTCACCGAGCCCGATCCGAGCTACCATGGTCTCGCGTACTTCCCTGCGCTCGGCCACGGAGCGTTTATCCTCAAGGCGCGTGTCCAGATGCTGCGCGACCTCGGCATGGCGATTTCGCCGTTCAACGCATTCCTGATCCTGCAGGGTCTCGAAACACTGTCGCTGCGTATGGAGCGTCACTTCTCGAACGCACAGACCGTTGCTGAGCACCTTGTTGCCCACGACAAGGTCGAGTCGGTCACCTTTGCCGGTCTCGCAGACAGCCCGTGGTACGAGCGCACGCAGAAGTACAGCAACGGCGTTGGGGCCGGCTCGATCGTCGCCTTCGAAGTGAAGGGCGGTACAGACGCCGGCAAGAAGTTCGTTGAGGCGTGCGAGTTGCACAGCCATGTTGCGAACATCGGCGATGTCCGCAGCCTCGTCATCCACCCCGCGAGCACGACCCACAGTCAATTGTCGCCCGAAGACCTCGCAGCTGCTGGCGTCACGCCGGGCCTGATCCGGTTGAGTGTCGGGCTCGAGACAATTGCCGACATCATTGCCGACCTCGATCAAGCTCTCGCTCAAGCCTGACCCAGTCGGGGCTGCGCTGCCGATCTTTTGGCATCATCGGTCAGAGATCGGCAGGCTCTCGGTGGAGTGAGGCAGCCTTCGAGCCGCCCGAGGCTGGCCCTGTTGCTGAACGCGGCCTACGTTTCGTCGCGTTGATCGCGGAGGAAGTTTTCGAATTGATCGCCAAGGTCGTCGGCGGTCGGGATCTGGGCCTCAGCGCGCCGGTCGAACTCGGCTTCGAGCATGCGGACGTACATCCGGAGTTGGTCGTCATGCGCGATGATTTCGTCGTGCACGTCGCGCCAGTTGTCGACCTGTTCGCCGAGGTCGGTCGTAGTCGGTACGTCGAGCACATGGCTCAGGTGCCTGGCGAGCGCTGATACCGCCAGAGGGTGCTCGGCGTTCATGAGGTAGTGCGGGATACCGACACGCAGCGAGATCGACGGAATGTTCCGTGCCTCCAATTCGGCATTGAGGACGCCGGCGACACCGGTAATCCCCTGGTACGACGGTTGCGACAGCCCGAGTCGGGCCGCCAGGTCAGGCGTCGCCGTGCTGCCCGTGACCGGAGGTGTGCGAGTGTGGGGGATGGCTTCGGCCGAGGCACCGACCGTCACGACGGCCTCGCACCCCATTGCAACGGCAACGGTGATGATCGCATCGATGTAGGTGCGCCAATTGAAGTGCGGCTCGACACCGATGAGTCCGACGACATCACGTTGCAGCTTGCCGTTCGGGCCGGTGATGCCGCTTCGCTGGAGAACGAAGTCGTTGGTCGGCCAGACGATGTCGCGGACGCCGTCGTCGATGGTGACGTGTGGACGCTGCTGCGTGAAGTCGTAGAACGGGTCGGGGTCGATTGAGCCAACCACGACGGCGTGGTCGGCAGAGGTAAATGCATTGACCGCAGCCGTGGCTGCGCTCGCCACGTCAAACCATCCTTCGAGGCCAACCAGCATGACCGGCCGCTCGAGCGAGCCGATGTCGCCCATTCCGAAGCTCAGTACATCGGTTGACTGCATCCGCTCAGGCTATTCCGCTCAGGTTAGAGAGCGGCGACGACGTGGTCGATGCACGCGGTAAGCGCCGCGACGTCGGCGCTGTCGATCGCCGGGAACATGCCAACTCTCAACTGGTTGCGGCCCAGCTTGCGATACGCGTCGGTGTCGAGCACTCCGTTGGCGCGCAGAATGTCGCTGACCGCGGTGGCATCGATCGAGTCGTCAAGATCGATCGTGCCCACCACGTTGGACCGATGTGCCGGGTCAGTAACGAAGGGCGTCGCCCAATCACGTGAGTCAGCCCAGGAGTACAGGATCTGAGCTGAGGCAGCGCTGCGACCTGCCATGCCGGCGAGGCTGCCGTTGGCAAGCATCCAGTCGAGTTGCGCGTCGAGCATGACCAGGGTCGCGATGGCCGGCGTGTTGTAGGTCTGGTTCTGTGTCGAGTTGTCGAGCGCGATCTGCAGGTCGAGCGAGGCGGGGCGCCAACGATTCGAGCTGCCGATCTCGTTGATCCGTTCGATGGCAGCCGGGGAGCAGGCTGCAAGCCAGATGCCGCCGTCGGAAGCAAAGCACTTTTGAGGTGCGAAGTAATACGTATCAACTTCGGCGGGGTCCCACAAGAGGCCGCCAGCTGCGGAGGTGGCGTCGACGACCACGAGTGCGCCTTCGGTGTCGGCGGGGCGACGGAGTTCCATTGCAACACCGGTCGAGGTTTCGTTGTGCGTCAGTGCGTAGAGGTCGATGCCGGCTTCTGCAGTTGGTTCGGGGTGGCTGCCGGGCTCAACCTTGATCACGGAGGGGTCCCCGAGGTGGGGCGCAGTGGCGCAGGCCTCAGCGAACTTCGAAGAGAACTCGCCGAATACGAGGTGCTGGCTGCGCTCACGCACGAGACCGAATGTTGCGACGTCCCAGAACACGGTAGATCCACCGTTGCCGAGGATGATCTCCCAGCCGTCGGGCAACGAGAAGAACTCGGTCAACTTCGACCGCACATTCCCGACGAGGTTCTTCACGGCAGGCTTGCGATGCGACGTTCCCATAATGGTCGTGCTTGCCGCAACGACGGCATCGATTTGCTCGGAACGGACCTTGGAGGGGCCGCAGCAAAAGCGCCCGTCGGCAGGAAGGAGGTCAGCAGGGATGGTGATGGTGGAGGTCTCAGTCACGACCACATCATTGCGGTTGGCGTTGAGAACTCGGCAGCACTTTCCAAAAAAGAAGGCCAAAAAAGAAGGCCAAAAAGGAAGGAACCTGAAATTAGCCTTGGGTCATTGGGGCGAGGTAGGTGACGGCAGTGCCGTCTTCGCCGCGTTCCTTCATCAGGTCGCGCACGCGTCGGATTAATTGGCCGGTCGCGGTGTGGTGGTAGAACCACGTCTCAAGCTGGCGGGCCCCGGTGTTGTCGGCGAGCTGCAAGCCAGCTTCTTCGTAGTACGCACGCACGTCTTGGCCGACGGCGATCGTGGTCATGGGGTCCCACCCAACTCCAGCGAGTGACGAGCCGTTCTCGATTTCGATGAGCTGCTCGATCAAACCGACGATGCCGTCCACGCTGGCAATCCGTCCAACGAGGGTGCGGCCACCTGTTGCTTTGAGGTTGCGGTCATAGGCATTGCGCAGGCCTTGGGCCTCGTCGACCGCGGCGTGGAGGTCGGGATTGTGGCGTGGCGGGAGTGGGCAGGAGTCAGGGGCCTCGCCGGTCTGGTCTTCAATCGAGCCGGGAAAGTCTTCGAGGATCGGCACGTCGGTTCGTTCGAGCAGGCCGAACATCGCCATCAGGACACTGGTCTGAAATTTGGCGTCGTTCGGTTTTCCGAGCGGCCGGCCGAGGGGGAAGTCGACGTTCAGCATGCGCGGCGGCTTGGCCGATTCGGCCTGGCCGCGGACGAGGGAGATGCCGACGGTCGCCAGACCAGCTTGTTCGAACACGTGGGCGAGCACACTCACGGTGCGCGTGCAAAGCGGTCAAACGGGGGTGAAGATCACGACATCGACGCCGTCGTCAATCAGGATTTGCGCTGCAGCGGGGCCCGTGTCCTGGATGATTGCCGAGAATGTGGCATCCATCTGCGCACCCATGAACGACAGATTGTTCGTGGCGACAGAGCCAATGACACCGGCTTCAACCAACTCGTTGAGTCGATCGGCCGGGTAGGCGGTGTTCAGGTCGGCAGTCAGCCCGGCGCGGTCGAAGTTGGGTGAGAAGTGGCTGAGCTGGAGATCCCGAGATTCGCTCGGCAAGACGGTGAACGACGAGTCCAGCCACAGCTTGATGTCGCCAGCGGCCCGCAGGCCTGCAGTAGTGCAGATCGCGACCTTGCACTCGCTCAATGGCTTGGTGAGCACTGTTGCTGTCGGGGCGAGATCAGGGCTTGGAAGCCCACCCACGTTCTTCCTGATTATTGCGTCGGCGGCCATTGATTGGACCGTAGCGTTTGTTTGCCCAAGGGTTTGCTTTCGAGTTGTGAACAATCAGAGACGGATATCAACTGGGCCACCGTCGTTCGAGGCCGTAGGATCTGCAATCGTGAATCGCCCTATGACTCGAACGTCGGCACGCCTTGCCGCTATTGCTCCCTCGGCCACGTTGGCTGTCGATTCGAAGGCCAAGGCCATGCAGGCCGCTGGCGAAAATGTCATCGGATTCGGTGCTGGCGAACCAGACTTTCCGACGCCGCAGCACATCGTCGATGCGGCAATCGCTGCGTGTGCCGATCCAAAGAACCACAAGTACACCCCGGCCGGCGGCCTTCCAGAGTTGAAGCAGGCAATCTGCGACAAGACGCTGCGTGACTCAGGCTTCGCTGCCGAGCCCGCCAATGTGCTCGTGACCTGTGGCGGCAAGCACGCCGTGTACACGGCATTCGCCGCCCTCTGTGACCCCGGCGATGAAGTTCTCTGCCCGGCCCCGTACTGGACCACCTACCCAGAGGCGATTACGCTCGCCGGTGGCGTTCCGGTCATCATCGACACCGACGCCGAGTCGGGTTTCCAGGTCACGATTGCGCAGCTCGACGCCGCCAAGACCGACAAGACCAAGGTGCTCCTCTTCGTG
>CALAHA010000428.1 GCA_937891565.1 uncultured Ilumatobacter sp.
GCGCGACTGCTCTCTGGCTCTACTGATTTCTCGATCTACGGGCTGATGACCCGGGTGCCCATAATCAGATCATGAGCGGCAGCGGCGCGCTGACGTAGCGACTCACCAAATGGGGGGGGGCGACGCTGCTGTGGACTGCTGGCTCACGTGGCCACTTCTGTCACTTCTGCCACTTGCCGGTCAGGTCAGGTCAGTTTGGGGGCGAGTGCAGCGGAGCGCCGTCGAATCTGTCGATTGCAGCAAACGACTCGACTGGCTCGCGACGGAGTCGGGTCAGCTGCTTGACAGGGTGACCAAGGAAGATCGTCGCAACGAGTGCGTGGTCTTTTGGGAGGCCAAGGAGGCCGGCTGCTTCAGGCTCGCGACGACTGAGGAACGTGGTCATCACGCCGCCGAGACCGCGATGGCGCGCCGACAGCATGAGGTTCCAGCAGAATGGATAGATCGATCCGCCTCCGGTCATTGGCGGCCGCTCGAGGTCGGCGTCCATCATTGCGATCTTGCCCAGATCGGCAGCGATAGCCAGCACGACCGGGATGGATTCGATGTTGTCCAAGAGTTCGTTGGGCTTGCCGGGCGTGATGTTGTCTGGCGTCTCGTATCCCACGACGGTGTACGGCTGACCGCCTGCCATGCGGATCTCGAGGTACTCGTCCCACACCGGCTGCATGAGGTCGGCCAGTCCTCGTCGAAGTGGTCGGTCTTCCACAACAGCGACGCGCCAGGGCTGGCCGTTGCCGCCTGACGGAGCAAACCGGGCGTCGTCGAGGATTGCCGCGACAATGTCGAGCCCGACCGGTTTGTCCTTGAACGAGCGAACGGCGCCATTGGTGCGAAGTGCGTACTGCAAATCCATGGGTGTGAACCTATGGCGTGTGAACGACGTCAGGTGAAAAACGGTAGTGGTTCAGTGTTTGCGACGGCGGGTGGCGGCGCCGATGGCAGACTGGACAGGTGTATGACTACATCATCGTCGGTGGCGGCTCTGCGGGCTGTGCGCTCGCCAATCGTTTGAGCGCCGATCCGTCCAACGAAGTCCTCGTGATCGAGGCAGGTCGTCGCGACTGGAAATGGGATGTCTTCATCCACATGCCAGCGGCGTTGGCCTTCCCCATTGGGAGTCGCTTTTACGACTGGAAGTATGAGTCCGAGCCCGAGCCCTTCATGGACGGCCGACGGGTGTACCACGCTCGCGGCAAGGTGCTCGGCGGCTCCTCAAGTATCAACGGCATGATCTTCCAGCGGGGCAACCCGATGGACTACGACAAGTGGGGCGCCCTGCCCGGCTTGGAGGACTGGGACTGGGCGCACTGTCTGCCGTACTTCAAGCGGATGGAGAACTGCCTGGCCGGTGAGGAGTCGGGACACCCGGGCCTGCGTGGCGACGGGGGCCCGCTCAAATTGGAGCGCGGCCCAGCGAAGAATGCATTGTTCGACGCATGGTTGAAGGCGGGAGTCGAAGCCGGCTTCAACCGCACCGACGATGTCAACGGCTATCGCCAGGAGGGGTTTGCACCGTTCGATAAGAACGTGTCGCGTGGCCGTCGGCTCAGTGCTGCCCGCGCGTATCTGCACCCCGTACTCGACCGAGCGAACCTGACGTTGATGACCCGGGCGCAAGTCAACAAGGTCAACTTCGACGGCAACCGGGCCACCGGTGTCGACGTTGAAGTTGGCTTCCGCAAGAAGAAGCAAACGATTAAAGGCAAGGAAGTCATTCTCTGCGGCGGAGCGTTCAACAGCCCGCAACTCCTGCAGCTTTCAGGCGTTGGTGATCGTGAGCATCTCGAATCACTCGGCATTCCCGTTGTGGCACATGTGCCGGGCGTCGGGGAAAATCTGCAGGATCACCTCGAGGTGTACATCCAGTACGAATCGAAGCTGCCGGTGTCGATTCAACCGCACCTGGCGCACTGGAAGAAGCCGTGGATTGGCCTGCAGTGGCTGTTCCGTAGGGGACCGGGTTCGTCGAACCACTTCGAGGCTGGGGCCTTCGTTAAAAGCAACCCGAGCGAGTCGTATCCGAACCTGATGTTTCACTTTCTGCCGATCGCGATCCGCTATGACGGATCGTCACCCAGCAGGCCCGACGGCAGCAATGCCAAAATCGAGCACGGTTATCAGGTGCATGTGGGGCCGATGTATTCGGACGCCCGCGGCACGGTGAAGATCACGACGCGTGATCCGCGCCAGCACCCGGCGGTGCAGTTCAACTACCTCAGTACCGAGCAAGATCGGCGTGAGTGGATCGAAGCAGTCCGCACAGCGCGCAAGATTTTGACCCAGCCAGCGTTCGAGCCAATGAACGCCGGTGAGATCTCACCCGGGCCATCCGTCGAAACGGATCAAGAGATCATGGACTGGGTCGCCAAAGACTCCGAAACTGCGTTGCACCCATCGTGCACGACAAAGATCGGCGGCGCCGACGATCCAATGGCGGTGCTCGACCCGAGCTCGATGAAGGTCTACGGCACTGAAGGGCTCCGTGTTGTCGACGCTGGTTGTATGCCCAACGTCAGTAACGGCAACACTTACGCACCGACGATGATGATCGCCGAGAAGGCTGCCGACTTGATCCTTGGCAACAATCCGCTGCCGCCAGACCACACTGAGGTGTACCGCGGTACAGCCGTCGAAGGCGGGCGTCGATGACAGAATCAGTGGCTGCTTCGGTGGCTGCTTCGGTGGGAGGGCAACCAAACATTCTGCTGATCATGGCCGATCAGTTGTCGGCTCCGTTCCTGTCGATCCATGGTGGCCCGGCTGTTACACCGAACATCGATCGGCTTGCTGCCGAGGGCACGACGTTCACAAGTGCGTACAGCAATAGCCCGCTGTGTGCACCTGCTCGTTTCGCGATGTTGAGCGGCCAACTGAACAGCAAAATTGGTGCGTACGACAACGCATCGGAGTTCACGTCGAGCGTCCCGACCTTTGCTCATCATTTGAGATCTGCGGGTTATCAGACATCGCTCGTCGGCAAGATGCATTTCGTTGGTGCCGACCAGTTGCACGGCTATGAAGAGCGTCTGACGACCGATATTTACCCCGCCGACTTCGGGTGGACGCCGAACTGGGGCGACGCTGACGGCCGATTCGACTGGTGGTTCCACAACATGGATTCGGTGGTGCACGCTGGTATCGCAAATGTGTCGAACCAACTCGACTACGACGATGACGTTGCGCATCACAGCATTCGCAAGCTGCGCGACCTGGCACGGACTGCCGACGAGCGCCCGTGGATGATGACGGCATCGTTCACGCACCCGCACGATCCGTACATCGCGCGGCAGCAGTTCTGGGATCTCTACGATCACGATTCCATCCCGATGCCGTCGGTCGGCCCGATTGCCGACGACGAGAACGACCCGCACAGCCGGCGTCTTCGCCATGTGATTGCCGCTGACACCACCGAGGTCAGCGACGACCAGATCCGCAACGCCCGCCACGCGTACTTGGCCAACATCAGCTTCGTCGACCACCACATCGGTGAAATGCTCGACACGCTCGACCGGCACGGCATGGCCGACAACACCGTCGTGATCTTTACGGGTGACCACGGCGACATGCTCGGCGAACGCGGCCTCTGGTACAAGATGAGCTTCTTTGAGCACAGCGCGCGCATCCCGCTGATTGTTCGCCAGCCCGGCGTCGCTGGCGGTGAGCGGATCGATGAGCACGTCGGGCTGCTCGACATTGCCCCGACGATGCTCGACCTGGCAGGTGTCGACGTGCCCGCAACAATGGATGGCCGCAGCGTGCTCGACGGTGGCGTCGACAAGACGGTCGTCGGGGAGTATCTGGGCGAAGGTGCTGTGGCGCCAATCTTCATGATCCGCCGAGGTGATTGGAAGTACGTGTCGTCACTCGCCGACCCGCCGCAACTCTTCAATGTGGCGGTGGATCCGTCCGAGCTGAGCAACCTTGCGGTCGACCCCGAACACGCCGACGTGGCGGCTGCGTTCGCAGCGGAAGTAGCCGATCGTTGGGACGGACCTGCGATTGACGCAGCGGTCCGGTCGAACCAGGAGGCGCGGGCGATAGTTGACCGAGCGTTACGTCAGGGACGGTTCGAGGCCTGGGACTACGTCCCACAGAGCAACGCACTGAACCAGTACATGCGTAACCACCTCGACCTCAACGACGTCGAATCCAGCCGCCGCGCCTGACCTGGGCTACCGCCAGCGGTTGCCGGCCAAATTTCTTGAGAAATTCTGTGCCAGCACAGCGCGCAGAGGGGCCGGCGGGTCCGTCCCCAAGACGTTGACCTGGACGGGTGTCGATCGGCTGCTTCTGCTTGCGTTTGACCCGGCAGCCGAGCTCGACGCCGCGATCGCCGAAGCCGAGCTTGCCAAAAGGGTCGCCGAAACGCAGCTCGCGGCAGCCGTTGCCGTGGTATCGGCCCGAGCTTCGTTTCGCGACGGCGGGTACCGGTCGATCCGGACATACCTCACGGGCACATTGAACTGCTCAGGTGCGCAGGCGAACAAGATTCGCCGCCGCGGCGACCTGGTCAACAACCACGAGGCCTTCGGCGACGCGCTGCTGTCCGGCCAGATTGGCGTCGACCAGGTCGATCGGCTCGCCACGGCGGCATCGCATCCCCGTGCGGGCGATCAGTTCGCCGACTTCGTGCCGATCCTGCTGGAGCAGGCCGAGCAGCTCGAGTACAACCAGTTCGACAAAGTGATCGATCACTTCATCGGCCGCGCTGACCCCGATGGCGCATTCGATACTCAAAAGTTCCACGAAGACCACCGGACAGCAAGCGTCCGTGACGACAAGGGTGTCGTCACAGTGCATGCGTCCGGTGGGTGCCCACAAGCCGCTGCCGAGATGGCCAAGGTCTTCGAACTGGCCGTACAAGCCGAATTCGAAGCTGACTGTGTAGCCCGGCGTGCAGAGCACGGTAATGACGCCCTGAACCATCCGCTCCGCTGGTCAACATCCTGTTCGACCACGTCTCGGCCGGCCACGCGATGTTCGCTCACGGCCTTGTTGATTCACCGAATCTCTTCGGATTTCCCGACGAAGTGTTCGAAGCTGCAGCATCAGACCTCTCGAAGCACCGGTGCGAAACCACGACTGGAACTTCGGTGAACCCCGATGTCGCACTGCGCGCAGTGATCACAGGGCAGGTGCGCCGAGCCGTCGTCGGCGCCGACAGTGTCGTCATCGACCTCGGCCGCACACAGCGATTGTTCACCGCAAAAGCCCGAGAAGCTGCCCAGATGTTGGTCACCACCTGCACCCACCGCGGCTGCGGCATTCCGGCAACGTTGTGCGACGTCGATCATCGCAAGGAGTGGGCCGGCGATGATGGCCCAACCGATCAAGCCAACGCAATGCCACTCTGCGGATCCCACGACCGTTGGAAACATGCGAACAACATTCGAAGTCGACGAGCCGGTAGTGGCCGACTCTTTTTGATCAGACCCGATGGCACCGCCGTCCTACCCGTCGGCGCCCGCGAGCCCGACTGGGCCGAACCACTGCCGAGTATCGACATCTTGTGGGACCAGGTCGGCGACACGGTCGACTTCGGCGGCCCAGCCATCACGGTCCGGTCGGACTGCTTCGCTACCGCTTAAAGAAGCGGCGCAGTGCGTGCTGGTAGTAAGCGGTGAGCCAGGCCAGCGATCCGCCGAGGAAGAACAGCGCCATAACCCAACGGAACGCCATCTCGCTACTGAAGTTGCTGACCACCTGAATCGCCCCGGCAATCATCGACGCCACGAGCACGATGACGCCGATCGACCAGATCACCCCGACCGCTCGGTCGTGTCCAGTCATCGAGGCCATGAAGAACTGCTTGGCTGGATTAGCCGGGTCAGCCAAGCGACTTTTGGCGGATGATGTTGAGTGCCGAACCGGCCTTGAACCATTCGACCTGCTCGGGGCTGAACGTGTGGTCGCACTCGAATGGAACGATCGAACCATCAGGCTTGGCAATCTCGCAATGCACCTTTTCGCCAGGAACCGGCGGCAGCGTGATCACGTTGATGCGATCGTCTTCGCCGATCATTTCGTAGTCGGCAGGATTGGCAAACGTGAGCGGGACCATGCCCTGCTTCTTGAGGTTGGTTTCATGGATGCGAGCGAAGCTGCGCGCAATGGCAACGAGGCCCATGCGGAAACGTGGCTCCATGGCTGCGTGCTCACGGCTCGAGCCTTCGCCCATATTCTCGTCACCGATGACAATCCACGCCTGATCGGCCTCGTGGTACTCCTTGGCGATCTCAGGGAAGCGCTGTGTCTCGCCCGTGAGCTGGTTTTTTCCGAATCCGACCTCGTACGCCGTGCCGCCTTCTTGAGCGTAGGCGTTGACGGCACCGAGGTAGAGGTTGCCTGAAATGTTCTCGAGGTGGCCGCGGTACTTCAGCCACGCGCCGGCCATCGAGATGTGGTCGGTCGTGAACTTGCCCATGGCCTTCACGAGAACCGGCAAGCCGTTGTAACGATCGAGCGAAACCGGCTCGAACGGCTCAAGGAGTTGCAGGCGATCGGACGTGGGGCTCACGGCGATCGGGACGTCGTGGCCGTCTTGCGGGGGAGCGGTGAACGTGTCTTCGCCTCGGTCGTAACCGGCGTCGGGTAGGACCTGGCCGACCGGTGCGTCGAGTGAGACCTCGGTGCCGTCGGGTGCGGTGATCGTGTCGGTGGTCGGATCAAAATCGAGGCGACCGGCCAGCGCAATGGCCATCACCGTGTCGGGCGAAGTGACGAAGGCCAGCGTGTTCGCTGAGCCGTCGTTGCGCTTCGGGAAGTTGCGGTTGTATGACGTGACAATCGTGTTCGACTGGTTAAGAATCGCCTCTGGGCGGCTCCACTGGCCGATACACGGGCCGCAGGCGTTTGCCAGGACAGTGGCACCGATGGCTTCGAGGTCAGCCAGGAGGCCGTCACGCTCGATCGTGGCCCGGGTCTGCTCGGATCCCGGTGTGATCATCAAGTCGATTTTGGTGGTGAGCCCCCGTGCTGCGGCCTGGCGAGCGATCGATGCTGCACGTGTGATGTCTTCGTACGACGAGTTGGTGCATGAACCAATCAGTGCAGCTGATGGCACGAGCGGCCAATCGTTGGCACGGGCCGCTTCGCCGACGCCGGCGCCGACCTTGTGTGCGAGGTCGGGGGTGTGCGGGCCGTTGATCAGAGGCCTGAGATCGTCGAGGTTGATCTCGATGATCTGGTCGTAGAGGGCACCGTCGTCGGGACGAAGGTGGTCGATGACCTTGTCGGCAGCATCGGCAATGGCTTCACGGCCCGTGGCCTTGAGGTACTGACCCATGTTGGTGTCGTAGCCGAACAAGGAGGTGGTGGCGCCGATCTCGGCGCCCATGTTGCAGATGGTGCCCTTGCCGGTGGCCGAGATCGAGTCGGCGCCGGGGCCGAAGTACTCGACAATGGCACCGGTGCCACCCTTGACGGTGAGCTGGCGAGCAACTTCGAGGATGACGTCCTTCGGGCTGCTCCAATCGGAGAGCGTGCCCGTGAGCTTGACGCCGATGACCTTTGGCCATTTGACGTTCCACGCAAAACCAGTCATGACGTCGACAGCGTCAGCGCCCCCAACGCCGATGGCGACCATGCCGAGGCCGCCGGCGTTCGGGGTGTGGCTGTCGGTGCCGATCATCATGCCGCCGGGGAACGCGTAGTTCTCGAGGACGACCTGATGGATGATGCCCGACCCAGGGCCCCAGAAACCGATGCCGTAGTTGGCGCTGACCGATTTGAGGAAGTCGTACACCTCAGCGTTGGCGTCGACGGCGACGCCGAGGTCGATCTTGGCGCCAACCTTGGCCTGAATCAGGTGGTCGCAGTGAACGGTCGAGGGCACGGCGACTTCGGGAAGCCCGGCGGTCATGAACTGGAGGAGCGCCATTTGGGCGGTTGCGTCCTGCATGGCGACCCTGTCAGGATGGAAGTCGGCGTAGCTGTCGCCGCGTTCGAGTTCTTGGTTTGCCGGGTCGGCGAGGTGATTGATGAGAATTTTCTCCGTCAGTGTCAGCGGCCGATTGAGACGGTCGCGGCCGATCTGGACGTTGCCCGCCAGGGCGGCGTAGACACGCTCGACGAGTTCGATGGGGGTGGTTGCACTCACAGAAGCCATACGTTCGACCTTAGCAGACAAGTTGTAGACAAGTTGGTGTCGATCGTCATAGGGTGCAGTGATGAGTGACAAGTCGACGGTGCAGCCCGAATGGGTCGGCATCGATCACGTGCAGTTGGCAACGCCGGTCGGTGGTGAGGCTCCGTTCGGGAATCGAATCGAACTGATCCAGGCCAACGGCGACGGGACGCACTGATGGCGCGTCGGATCCGATACCAAGAAATTGCTGAGGAACTCCGTAGCCGGGCCACGGTTGCAGCACCTGGCTCGATGCTCCCATCCGAGGCCGAGATGTCGAAGGAGTTCGAAGCTTCACGTGTCACGGTGCGT
Source organism: uncultured Ilumatobacter sp. (assembly GCA_937891565.1). Lineage (GTDB taxonomy): Bacteria > Actinomycetota > Acidimicrobiia > Acidimicrobiales > Ilumatobacteraceae > Ilumatobacter_A. Next base: position 8,441 of record CALAHA010000428.1, read on the forward strand.
CGAGCATTAGAGCTGGTTCGAGAAGACGGCCTGATCGCTGCCCGACAGGGATTTGGTTGGTTCGTCGCCGTTGAGCCAGTCCGCCAGCGCCTCGAGTCACTCGGAACCATCGAGTCCCAGGTTGAGGGTGTCGGCAAGATCAGCGAGCGCAAGGTGAGCGAGTTCGCATTCGAGCAAGCTCCGGCGCGAGTCCGCAAGTTCCTCAAGACCGACCAGGTGCTGCGTGTCAAGCGCGTCAACTTGGCCGATGGCGAGCCATTTGCCGTCGTCACGGTGTGGTGTCCAGCTGACCTCGGAGCAAACCTGTCTCGCCAAGATGTCGAGCAGCGGCCGTTTTACGAACTGCTCGATATCGAACTGCGTGGTGCCACCCAGACCATTGGCGCCGACTCTGCCGAGCCAGCCGATGCCAAGCTGCTCGGTGTCCCGGTCGGATCGCCGCTGCTGCGCTGTCAGCGCGTCACGACGAACCGCCAGGGCGAACCGATCCTTGTCAGCGAGCATCTCTTCCCGGCGCACCGCACCGAGTTTGTTGTCGATCTGCCACTGGCGGAGCCAAGCATGACTCCGTCAGGCTTGCGCCTGGTCGACTGAATTCGATCGCGACCTGACCCGAATGACGGCAGCGGAGCGTGGCTCGTCTCGCCGACGAGTATTGTCAAACAATGGATATTCAGACTCGCCACAATCCGTCATTCAGCGTTGCCCGAGCACTGCTGGGCCCAAACGAGGCGCTTCGTCTTGAGAGCGGCGCGATGATGGCGATGGCCGCCGACATCGACCT
>CALAHA010000429.1 GCA_937891565.1 uncultured Ilumatobacter sp.
GTGCTCGTGGATGAACTCGGCCCACTCGACAAGCTGCTCAACCATCTCGTCTTCCGGCACAACAGCAACATTTTGCCCTTTGATGAAGAGGTGGCCGCGCTTGTTGCCTGCAGCGATGCCAATGTCAGCGTCGCGCGCTTCGCCGGGCCCATTGACGACACAGCCCATTACCGCGACCTGGAGCGGCAGCTGACGATCGCCGAAGGCCTTCATGGCGTCGTTGGCTACTTTGATCACGTCGACTTCAGCGCGGCCGCATGACGGACATGCAATGAGGTCGATGTTTTTGCGCTCACGCAGACCCAGCGCTTCGAGAAGCTGGCGACCAGCCTTGGCCTCTTCGACCGGATCAGCCGTGAGCGAGTAGCGGATCGTGTCGCCGATGCCCTCCAAGAGCAGCGTGGCAATACCAGCGGTGGCCTTGAGTAACCCGGCCGGCGGAGGACCCGCTTCGGTGACACCGAGGTGCAACGGATGGTCGGTCACTTCGCTGAGCGCCCGGTATGCGTCGACCATGAGCGGCACACTCGATGCCTTCACCGAGATTTTGATCAAGTCGAAGCCGACCTCTTCGAAGTAGGCCATCTCGGTCAGGGCAGACTCGACCATTGCCTCGGGTGTCGCACCACCGTACTTTTCGTAGAGCTTCGGATCGAGCGAGCCAGCGTTGACCCCGATACGAATCGGGATCTGGCGGTCTTTGGCCTCAGCAGCAACGGCCTTGATGTGCTCCGGCTTGCGGATGTTGCCGGGGTTGAGGCGCAAGCCATGGACACCCGCTTCCATTGCGGCCATGGCCATCTTGTACTGGTGATGGATGTCGGCAATGATCGGCACCGGCGACCGGGGCACGATCTGAGCGAGGCCTTCGGCTGCTTCGATCTCGTTGCACGTACAACGCACAATGTCAGCACCCGCAGCAGCAAGCGCATAAATCTGCTGGAGCGTGCCTTCGACGTCAGCAGTCTTGGTGATCGTCATTGACTGGATCGTGATCGGCGCATCCCCGCCGACCTTGACATCGCCTACCGAGATTTGACGTGTGACCTTCCGGGGAACCGAACTCACGACCTGCATAACAACACGCTACGCCGCTATCAGCATCCACGAGGTGACAAGCACCCAATCAACCAAACACCCGCAGTCACAGCGGCTTGGTGATATCGAGGTAGAGGCCCGCGAACATCAGCATGGCGAGCACCGTGACCACGCCCATGGCATAGGGCATGAGCCGTTCGACGTCGGCGAAGTACCGCTGCTTGCCACCGCGTACGCCTTCACGTATACGCTCGTACACCGCAATCGCTGCATGACCGCCATCGAGCGGCAGCAACGGGAACATGTTGAACACTCCGACAAACACGTTGAGAACGGCGAGCAGCAACAGCATCCCTGCCCAGCCGGAGTTCTCTCCCACGTCGTCGGATATTCCGGCGACTCCAACCAGCGTGGTGGGGCGGCTCGACAGATCGTCGTTGGAGCCGGTGAGGTGAGTGACGATGTTGACCGGGTTGAGGACCTTGATGACCCCCTTGGTCGACTCCCACGAGAACGGCACGATGTCGGCCACAGCATTGCCAGCAGCTGCTGGGACACTGTGGTCAATCGTCTCAAAAATGCTGGCGCTCGACACACCAACAAGAGCCCCACCGGTATCGCTCAAGCCGAGCGTTACCGCAATTGATTCCTCGACGCCGTTGCGGAGCACGGTTAAAGTAACTGCGTCGCCAGGATCGTTCGAGCGGATCAGCTCACCGAACTCGTTCGAACCAGTAAATGACTCGCCGTCGACCGATCGAACGATATCGCCGGCAAGCACACCGGCAGATTGCGCCGCGCCACCGTCGACGAGTGTTTTGACTTCGACACCATCGCGAACGGTGTCTTCACCAGCAATGGCGTACACGCCGAAGAGCAGCGTGACGGCAATCAGCATGTGCATCAGCGACCCAGCCGAAATGACCAGGAGGCGGCGCGGAAAACTTTTCTGACGATATGCCCGAGCCTCGTCGCCGGGCTCGACTTCGTCCATCCGGTTCATGCCAATGATCCGAACGAACGCACCGAGCGGCAGAGCCCGCACGCCGTATTCGGTCTCGCCGCGACGGAAACTCCACAGGCGAGGCCCGAAGAAAAGGAAGAACTGAGTGACCTTCATGCCGGTCCATTTGGCAGTGAGGTAGTGCCCAAGTTCGTGGAGGAAGATCGAGATAACGACGCCGACAACAAAGACGAAGATCCAGAAGTTGGCAAACCCGAGCCATGAAAACAAGCCCAGAATGGCAAGCATCGACAGGGCGCCACGCATCCCTCCGGCAAGCTCGTCTTCCTCGAGGTTCTCAGTGACAGCTCCACCGGCCATGATCTCGCTGGTGAACTTCGACCGGCCGCGTGCATCTTCTTCGGTTGGAGGTGTGAGTTGATCAGTCATCGTTGTAATACCTCTTCGGCAATCCGTCGAGCATCTTGATCCGCCTGAATGACATCTTCGACGGTGTGGGGGGTACCACCATCATGGCGCTCTAACACTGCTTCGCACACTTCAGCTATCTGATTCCAGCGCAAGTTTCCCAAAAGAAAAGCCTCGACTGCTACTTCGTTGGCCGCACTCAGCCACGCCGGAGCGGTTCCACCCCGACGGCCCGCTACATACGCCAGGTCAAGACACCGGAACGTTGCCCGATCTGGTGCTTCGAAATCGAGTGATCCGAGGGTGGCCCAGTCGATCGTTCCGAACGGTGTGGCGAGGCGATTGGGGTACCCGAGCGCGTAGCCGATCGGCAACTTCATCGTCGGCATCGACAGCTGGGCAATGGTCGATCCATCGGTGTATTCGACCATCGAATGGATGACCGACTGCGGATGCACGACAACATCGATCTGGTCGTATGGAGTGCCATACAACTCGTGGGCTTCGATCACTTCGAGGCCCTTGTTCATGAGCGTGCTCGAATCGACGGTGATCTTGGGACCCATGCTCCAGGTCGGATGCTGCAGTGCATTCTCCACCGACACCTCGGCGAGATCAGCTTCGCTTCTCCCTCGGAAAGGCCCGCCACTCGCTGTCAGGATCAATCGGGCGACTTCATGACCAGCATCAACCGACGACCGCAGGCACTGGTGGAGCGCGCAGTGTTCTGAATCGACAGGCACGATTTCGGCACCCGGAGTCGAACGCAACGGCTGCACGACCGGGCCAGCAGCAATCAGGCTCTCTTTGTTGGCCAGGCCGAGTCGTTTGCCTGAGCGCAACGTCTCGATCGTGACCCCAAGACCGGCAAAGCCGACAACGCCATTGATCACGACATCAGCGTCGTCGATCAGCGCAGTGAGATCAGCGTCGACGCGTACCCGACCGGTTGCTGCGACCTCGGAACGAGCTTCGGCGTCGACGACGACGATCAACGGGATATCGAACTCTGCGGCCTGGGCGAGCGCAGCGCCGCCTGAGCTGCCAACACTGATCCCGCTCACGAGGTATGAGCCGGGATGGCGTTTGTTTTCAGCCCGAATAACCTCAAGTGTCTGGGTGCCGATCGAGCCGGTCGAGCCGGCGATAGCAACGCGAACCGGCCGTTGCGTCATCTGATCAGACGCTGAACTTGGTCCACGGTTCGATGACGAGCATCAAGTAGTACACCGCTGGGAGCGCGAAAAGGAATCCGTCGAACCGGTCGAGCACGCCCCCATGGCCCTTGATGAGCGACCCAAAGTCTTTGACGTCGAGGTTCCGCTTGAACATCGACTCGGTCAGGTCACCAAGGGGTGCAAAGATCGCAATGACGATGCCAAGCATCAACAGATGGCTCGTGTCGGACCAGGTATCGCTGAGATCGCTCAGGCCAACTATCAGCATGACGACGAGCGTCAGGATTGTGCCTCCGAGGAAACCCTCAACCGACTTGTTGGGGCTGATCCATGAACGGAGCGGTGTTCGCCCGAAGGCACTCCCGACAAAGTACGCGCCAACATCGTTGGCAACCACGCCAACGGCCACCAGCACGATGGTGTCGGTACCGATGCTCAGATCACCGAAGAAGTTGGAGTAGCGGATGATCAGGGCGGCGAATGAGCCCATCAGGCCGATCCACACCACGCCGAGCATGGTGATTGCCATGTTCGGCATCGGGCCGACTTCGATCGAATCCGAGCCAATGAAACCGAGCGAACCAGCGAGGAATGCAAAGACCAGCACCAACGGGATGAACCGTTCGCCAACCCAGTATGCAACCAGCGGACACGCAACGCATGCGGCCACGCCAGCGGCCACTGCGGGGCGGTAGCCCTTTTCAGTGACCTTCGAAAAGTATTCAATCGCAGCGAGCCCGAGAGCAACCGTGACGAAGGCGACCGCAGCGGCGGGACGCCACATTGCGGTAGCGAGGAATACTGCAGAAAGCATGAGGCCTGTCGCCATTGCGACCGGCAGATTGCGCTTGCCAACTCCGGGCGAACGGGACCCTGTTACGGGAGGTCGTTGCGGAGATCCGCCACGACGCTGCGGCTGCGGCCGCCTGGGCATGCCTGACGGATCGGTGCCAATGGTGATGCGCGCCGGCTCGCGTGGCGGAGCGGCGGCGGCGCCGGGCACCACGTCGTGGAGCGCTGTTGCTTCCTGGTTGACGGCGGCGCCTGACGGCGCTGCGATCGGCGCGTCTTCCCAGGAGATCTCACCGGTCGGGTCCGCTGGCGACGTTGTGGGGACTCTGCCCGAGGGCCTATCGACGGAGTCGCCTTCCTTCCACACTGGCGTATCGGTGGTGAATGTCGACCAGACATCAAGGTCGTCGGTCGGGTCAGCCGCTGATGCGGGGCGACCAATGACAGGTACCTCACCCGTGGCATCTTCGGTCCAGTGCTGCATCGAACTTGACGTGTCCTCCATCTGTAGGCGGCCAGAACCACCGGACGCCGACTCAGGCCACTCGCCAGTGCTTGCGTCGATCCCGACCGGTGCAGCGACCGACTCGGTTGGCTCTTCGGTCGCAGGCTCCGCAGCAACGACGGAAGTCTCAGAGGTGTCGCCGAAAAGCGGTCCTCCGAATTCGGATTCGTCAAACGCGTCCATCTCGGCTTCGAGCCGGCCCGGGCGCCGCCGATCGGTCGCTCCTTCTTCGTCGGCTCGCCAAATGTCGTCGGTCATCGTATTTCCCCCAGCATCTCAGACTTCGATAAGTTCGTGTTCTTTGCGGCCAAACGCAGCGTCGATTGCATCAACATGCTCGCTCGTGACCTTGTCGAGCTCCTTCTCGGCGCGTGCGAGCTCGTCTTCGGACACCTCGCCGTCTTTCTGTTCGGCTTCCATGTCTTTGCGGGCATCGCGGCGAATGTTGCGCAGCGTGATCCGGCCGTCTTCGGCCATATTTTTGGCCACTTTCACGTATTCCTTGCGGCGCTCCTCGGTGAGCTGCGGGAGCGACAAGCGAATCGCAATGCCGTCGTTGTTCGGATTGACACCGAGATCGCTCTCACGGATTGCCTTTTCGATCGCCTCCAGCGAGGAACGATCGTGCGGTTTGATCAGAAGCTGTCTTGCCTCGGGCACCGAAATCGACGCAAGCTGCTGAATCGGCACAGCCGATCCGTAGTACTCGACGGTGATCCGCTCAACGAGCGCGGGGCTGGCCCGACCGGTACGCACCGTGCCGAACTGGGACTGGGTGTGTTCGACAGCCTTGTCCATCTTGTCCATGGCTTCGAGCATTGTGTCGTCAATCACGATGACCATCGTATCCAAGACAGGTGGGTCAGACGGGGCATCATGCGTGAACGAGTGTTCCTTCGCTGCCGCCCTGCACGATGCTCCGCAACGAACCTGGCTTCGACATGTCGAACACCACAATGGGGATGTTGTTGTCGCGACAGAACGCGATGGCCGTTGAGTCCATGACCTTGAGGTCTTTCGTCATCACTTCCATGTAGCTGACAGCGTCGTACTTGACTGCGTCAGGGTTAGTTCGCGGGTCAGCGCTGTAGACCCCGTCGACGCCCGAATGCGTTCCCTTGATCACCACTTCGGCTTCTATTTCAGCGGCGCGCAGCGCCGCAGCTGTGTCGGTCGTAAAAAACGGATTACCCGTACCAGCAGCAAAAATGACGACCCGACCTTTTTCGAGGTGGCGGACGGCGCGACGCCGGATGTAGGCCTCGGCGATCCGTGGCATCTCGATTGCCGACTGAACTCGCGTTTCCTGGCCCTGCCGCTCGAGAGCGTCCTGCAGCGCAAGTGCGTTCATCACCGTGCCGAGCATCCCGATGTGGTCGCTCTGCGTCGCGTCCATTCCGGTGAGCGATCCCGTTCGACCGCGCCAGAAATTGCCGCCGCCGACGACAACAGCAACGTCGACACCAAGGTTCTGGCGCAGATCGATGATCTCTGCTGCTGTCGCCTCGAGCGTGGCACCGTCGAGCCCCATGCCCGACTCACCAGCTAACGCTTCACCTGAGGGCTTGAACACGATTCGTTTGAAGCTCGGACGTTGTTCTCGTTGCGTCATTCAATGTCTCCGGAAGCAGTTGGGTCGGGCGCGAAACAGCCCCGCCGAACGTACTTGACGCGCAGCGAGGCTGTTCAATAATTGAGCTTTTCATTTCGAACTCAGCCCGCTGATTCGGGATCAGAACGCTTGAGGCTAAGAAAGCATGAACTCGAGTTGGCCTCCGCCAACGAGCGGTGAAGGCTGACGCCGAGATCAAGCGATCTGGACCGAATCAGCCGATTTCGACTTGGGCGAAGGCGATGACGGAGGCGGAGCCGATGAACTGGCTGATCGACTGCTTGTCGTCCTTTGCGTACGGCTGATCGAGGAGTGCGACGTCTTTGAAGAAACCGCCGATCCGGCCTTCGACGATTTTCTCGAGTGCCGCCTCAGGCTTGCCTTCGTTGCGAGTGATCATGGTGAGCGTCTCGCGCTCGGCTGCAACGACCTCTGCGGGGACGTCGTCGCGGCTGAGGTACGTCGGGCGAGCAAATGCCACGTGGACGGCAACGTCGTGAGCGAGCTCCTGCGTGCCATTGGCGATCTCGACGACGACACCGTTGACGCCGCGTCCACCCTGAATGTGCTGGTAGCTACCGAGGATGTTGCCCTCGGCGGCTTCGATGCGGGCGACCTGGCCGATGCTGATGTTCTCTTTCAGCGTGACCTTGAGTTCTTCGAGATTGGTCTGGCGTTCAGAAATCGCGTCGACACCCTTTTCCGTCACCAGTGCAACGAGTGCGTCGGCCTCAGCCTTGAACAAGTCGGAACCGGCGCTGAAGTCGGTCTCACATTTGAGCTCAACGATGGCGCCGACGTTGCCGCTGATTGCCATGCTGACCACGCCCTGAGTGGCATCGCGGTCTTCACGTTTGGCGCTCGCGGCCAGGCCCTTTTCACGGAGCCACTTTTGGGAGGCTTCCATGTCGCCGTCGTTTTCCTGCAACGCTTTCTTGCAGTCCATCATGCCAGCGCCTGACGCAACGCGGAGCGCCTTGACGTCTTGTGCGGTGAATTCCATCTGTGGTCAGCCTTCCGTGGTTTCGGCAGGAGTCTCAGCCTGCGCGGCTTCGGCGGCTTCCGCCGGAGCGGCCTCAGCCGGTGCAGGTGCTTCCTCTACAGGTGCGGCCTCAGCCGGTGCATCTGCGGCAGGGGCGACAGCAGCCGGGGCGTCCTTAGCAGCAGAGAGCTTGGCGTCGCGGGCGGCCTGCTGGGCAGCAGCGGCATTACGGGCATCGGTCTGAGCTGCTTCGAACGAGGCGACTTCTTCAGGGGTCTTTTCCACAACCGGGGTGGGTGCGGGGTTGCGCTTGTTGGCAATAAAGCGACCTTCGGCAACGGCGTCAGCGATGACGCGAGCGAAGAGGCTGTTCGAGCGGATGGCGTCGTCGTTGCCCGGGATCGGGTAGGTGATGACTTCCGGGTTGACGTTGGTGTCAACGACAGCCACGACCGGAATGCCGAGCTTGCGAGCTTCGGTCACTGCAATGTGCTCTTTGTTCGTGTCGAGCACGAAGATCGCGTCGGGAGCCTTCTTCAAGCTGCGCATACCACCGAGGTTGCGCTGCAACTTGATCATCTCGCGCTCCAGCAGGAGTGCTTCTTTCTTGATCATGACTTCGAATTCGCCAGAGGCCTGCATGCGCTCGTACTCGAGCATCTTGTTGACGCGCTTGCTCATTGTTTCGAAGTTCGTCAGCATGCCGCCGAGCCAACGCTCGTTCACGTAGGGCATGCCGCACTTGTCGGCGTAGCTCTTAATCGGGTCCTGAGCCTGCTTCTTGGTGCCGACGAACAGGATGTTGCCGCCGCCGG
>CALAHA010000430.1 GCA_937891565.1 uncultured Ilumatobacter sp.
CTTGCAGGTGATACGAGCACACGTTCATCGGGTTCCATTTGGGTGCGTGCTCGGTGCACCAAGCGACCATGTCGACGATCAGGCGACGCGAAGGTGCCGGCGGGAAGATATATGTTCCGCGCGACAGGTACTCCTTGACGATGTCGTTCTGCGTGGTCCCACGAAGTTCGTCCGCAGTGATGCCCTGCTCTTCAGCATTGGCCACGTAAAGAGCAAGCAGCCAGGCGGCGGTCGCGTTGATAGTCATGGAGGTGTTCATCTGGCCGGGCGGGATCTGATCGAGCAGCGTCCGCATATGACCGAGGTGCGCGACGGGAACGCCGACCTTGCCGACTTCGCCGCGTGACATTTTGTCGTCGGGGTCGTAGCCAGTTTGCGTGGGAAGGTCGAACGCAATCGACAGTCCGGTTTGGCCCTTCGACAGGTTGGTCCGATACAGCTCGTTGGACGCCGCAGCTGTCGAGTGGCCTGAGTACGTCCGCATCATCCAGGGACGGTCGGGCACGGTGCGTTCGCTCATGGCCCCAGTGTCGTCTGTTCGAGAAGAAATCCTCAAGTTCTTGCTCAAGTCATGGCCGATTTGGCCGAATAAATAAGTGACAACCAAATGACTTGGCATACAAGAAAACCGCCGAGTAGTTCGAGAGCCAGGGCATCTTGTTCAACCCCCTTACAGGGTGTCCCCGGCTCCCGACGTTCCCCCATTTTGGTGGGAGCCGCATCGGTCGGATGGCGGATCTGACCGGCGCCGGATAGGGCGCAGCGGAGTGGACACCTCGAGGTGATCGCTCCGCTCCGTTCGTTTTCGCTGGATTACTTAGTCGACAGAGGCAGCAAGCAGACGGAGATAGTCCCGTCGGCTCACTTCGTGGCCACCGAGCGATGCAAGGTGATCGGTCAACCACTGCGTGTCGAGCAATGTTGCTCCCGAGTCGTTGAGTTGGTCGACGAGGTGGACGAGCGCCACCTTCGATGCGTCGGTGGCGTCATGAAACATCGATTCGCCTGCGAAGAAATTATCGATCTGCACGCCGTAGAGCCCGCCGACGAGTTTGCCGTCGAGATAGGTCTCGTAGGAATGGGCCCATCCGAGGCCAAAAAGCTGTTCGTAGGCATCGATAAACTCGGCCGTAATCCAGCGGCCTGCGCGATCAGGGTCGGCGCATCTCTCCATCACGCCTCGGAAGTCGGTGTCGACGCGCACCTCGTACCGTTGGATGCTCTTGCGTAAGGACTTGGAGATCTTGAGCCCGTCGAGCGGAATGAGGCCTCGAGGGTCGGGGGAGTACCAGGCGATTTTGCTGCGCGGCTTGCCTGGATCGACCGGCATCGGGAACATCCCGGCTCGATACGCCGCAAGCAGCGTGCCTGGCTCGAGGTCAGCGCCGAGCGCAACGAGATCAGTTCCAGAAGGCGTGACGAGTGGGTTGGGAAGGACGAATCGCGTCGATGGTGGTTCGCGTCGCGGTATCCGGCCCGTGCTCATTCTCGAATTGTGTCCGCTGTATTGCCAGAATACGAGGCTCCCGTTGAGAAGTTTTCGAAATCTCACGCGGGCGTTCGCAGCTCACTGCCATGTTCAGACTGCCATGTTCAGGCTGCCGTGTTCAGTACGTGCGAAAGCCTTGTTTGCTCTTGCGCCCGAGATGGCCAGCGGCGACCATGCGACGCAGCAGCGGAACGGCGGCGTAGTTCGCGTCGCTGAACTCTGCGTACAGCGCCTCGAGAATCGAAACTGAGGTGTCGAGGCCGACGAGGTCGAGCAGTGCAAAGGGGCCCATCGGGAAGTTGCAGCCGCCCATCATCGCTGCATCGATGTCGTCCATCGAAGCGGTGCCGTTCTCGAGCATCCGCACTGCATTGTTCAGGTACGGGAACAGCAATGCGTTGACGATGAAGCCGGCACGGTCTTCGACGTGGACGGCGTTCTTGCCGCAAGCCTCGACGAAGCCGGCAGCAGTAGCGATGGTTTCGTCGCTTGCAGTAAGCGGGCGGATGATCTCGACGAGTGACATCGCGGGGGCCGGGTTGAAGAAGTGGATACCGCACACCTGGCTCGGTCGCTGCGTCATCATTGCCAACTCGACGACGGGCAGAGTCGACGTGTTGGTGGCGAGGATCCCCTCGGGCTTGACGATTTGCTCGAGCTCGGCGAACAGCGCTCGCTTCACTTCGAGATCTTCGACAACGCTCTCGATGACGAGGTCGCAGTCGGCGAGCTGTCCAAGATGGTCGGTCACTGAGATGCGGCCGAGGATCGCTTGGCGTTCCTCCTCGGTCATGCGCTCCTTGGCGACATGGCGCGCGAGGCCGGAGTCGACTTTTGCCAGAACGGCATCAGCACCTGCCTGGGTGCGGGACCGGACGACCACGTCGAGGCCTGCGCGGGCCACTACTTCGGCCAGGCCGGAACCCATGATTCCTGAACCGAGGACGCCGACCTTCTTGATACTTGTCATCCCATAAGAATAGTTACCGGCGGGTAACTCTGAACAAATCCGCACAACGCAATGCAAGAAACTCGGGACAGTTTGAGGCGGAATCCGCAGCATTTTGTCCCGAGATTGCCCGCACGACAGACTCAGCGACGTCGGATCTCGTGTGAGCGCCGCGCGGCCCTTGGCCGAAACTGCGGCGAGATGTCACCTAAGTCGATGTTGACGGAATAACGTCGCCAACTGCGCCGCTCGCGTCCTTTACATCCATTACATCCATGTTCGCCCTGCTCGCTCTCCACCTCGTCATCGGCATCGGCATCGTCGCGGCCGGACAGCAGTTAGGTCGCCAGGCATTTGTATTGGCCGCTGTTGCTCCGCTGGCTACGGTTATCTGGGCGATCACCCAGGCAGGGGGGGTACTCGACGGCAAACCGGTCACCGAGTCATTCAGCTGGGTCGGTGGTCTCGGAATCAGCCTCGACCTGCGGCTCGATGCCTTCGCTCTCGCAATGGTCGCGCTGGTTTCCGGCATCGGATTTTTGATCTGCATGTACGCTCTCGCTTACTTCAAGCCGCACGATCCGGCCACGCCCGTCAAGTCAAATGTTGGCCGACTGGCCGGAACGATGACCGTCTTTGCCGGTGCAATGCTCGGCGTGGTCCTGTCCGACCATCTCATTGCACTCTTCATCGCCTGGGAGTTGACATCGATCACCTCCTACCTGCTGATTGGCAACGACGACACGAACCCAAGAGCACGCTCGGCGGCACTGCAAGCGATCCTCATCACCGGCATGGGCGGCCTCGTTCTGCTCGCCGGGTTGAACATCGTCGGGCAGGCCGCGGGCACCTATCGCCTGTCCGAGATCATCGAAAACGTCCCGACGACTGGCTCGAGCACGGCGCTCAATGCCGGCCTGATCTGCGTGCTGATCGGAGCGTTCACCAAGTCAGCGCAAGCGCCCTTCAGTAGCTGGCTGCCGGGCGCGATGGTTGCGCCGACGCCGGTCAGCGCTTACCTCCACTCTGCCACGATGGTGAAGGCTGGCGTCTACCTCGTTGCCCGCATGGCGCCGATGTTCGCGACCGAAGGGAACTGGCGGGTCGTTCTCCTCACGGTCGGCTCGGCAACGATGCTGATCGGTGGTTTGCGGGCGCTCCGCCAGCACGATCTGAAGCTACTGCTCGCCTACGGCACGGTGAGCCAGTTGGGTTTCATGATGCTGTTGTTCGGCACCGGCGACGACCACATCGCGCAGGCTGGTGTGGTGCTCTTGCTGGCCCACGGAGCGTTCAAGGCGGCGCTGTTCATGGTCGTTGGTATTGTCGACCACGAGGTCGGGACCCGCGACGTTCGTCGCATCACGGGCTTTGGCAAGGGCTGGTGGCCGACGCTCATCGCCGGAGTCGTCGGCGCAGCCTCGATGGCTGGGCTCCCACCGCTGTTCGGATTTATCTCTAAGGAGAAGGGGCTCGACGGCTACATCGAGCACGGCGACTTCGTTGGCTCCACGGTGGTCCTCGTCGTCATTGTCGTTGCATCGATCTTGACGTTCGCCTATTCGGCCCGGTTTGTGCTCGGCCTGCTCGGTGTGTTTGCCGACCCCGAATTCGAAGCCAGCTGCGACGGCGACGTCGACTCCCAAACCGCCCACGCACCGTCGGTGCTGTTCGTGGGCCCGGCCCTCTTCCTCACTATTTTTACTCTTGCCGCGGGCCTCGCCCCGGTCATCGTCGATCGGTTGGTCGAGATGGCAACCATCGCCCTGCACCCCGAAGCCGAACCGAAGCACGTCCACCTCTGGTCGGGTTTCAACACGGCGTTCATGCTGTCCTTGGTGATCATCGGTACGGGTACTGCGCTCACTGTGTTCCGGTCGCGCGTCGCAGCAGGGCAGAGCGTCATGTCGAAAGCGATGAGGCTCGTTCCGAGCAGCGAGCAGTCGTTCAACTTCTTGTTGCGTGGCGTCGGGGTCGTCGCGCGTCGAGTGACCGGGGTACTTCAGAACGGGTCGCTGCCTATCTATGTGGCGATCATCATGATGGTGGTGACCGGTGTCCCGCTGATCGCCTTTGCCCAGGAATGGACCGGGTTTGGCGATGTGATTGAAACGCCGGTCCACGTGGTGCTCGTCGCGACGATCATCGCTGCTGCGCTCGGGGCATCGATTGTCCGGCGGCGAATTGCTGCAGCGCTGATGCTCGGTGCGGTGGGTTACGCGATGGCCGGTCTCTATGTCGTGCAGGGCGCCCCTGACCTCGCGCTTACGCAGTTTGCGATCGAGACGCTCAGCACCGTGTTGTTCGTGCTCGTGTTGCGCTATCTCCCATCGACCTGGACGCATCGGGCGCCGGCCATTGCCGCACCGATGCGGATTGGTGTGTCGGTGTTCGTCGGTGTGTCGGTCTTCGTGTTCGCCCTGGTTGCCAGCGGTGCTCGCAGCGACGTGGCCGGTCCGCAGCAGTCCGAGATAATGGTCGAGAACTCGCTGACCAAGGGCAAGGGTTCAAATGTCGTCAACGTCATTC
>CALAHA010000431.1 GCA_937891565.1 uncultured Ilumatobacter sp.
CGACAGTCTGAGCAACCAGAGCAACCAGCCCGCGAAACCTGACGACGACGTGGTTTCAGGTGCTGACGTGACCGCACGATGAGCACCATGACTGACGACACAGACGCCGGGGTCGAGGACACACTCACGCTGACCGAGCACCTCGCCGAACTACGGACACGAATTATCCGATCTGCACTCGCAGTGCTGATCGGCATGGTCGTGATCATTGCGTTCTACGACCATGTGCTCGTGTTTCTCAAGCAGCCATACGTCGACCTGTGTAACGAGAAGCCCGCAGGTTTCTGCGACCCAAGCCTTTTCATCCCAACGCCGACCGAAGGGCTCTCGACTCGCATCCGCGTCGGCATGTACGGCGGCATCATTGCCGCTCTGCCGGTCATCCTGTGGCAGATTTGGCGTTTTGTGGTGCCGGCACTGCATGCCAAGGAACGCAAGTACGCCGTCCCGTTCGTGTTGTCGTCGGTCGTGCTGTTCTCGGCTGGCGGCAGCCTCGCTTACCTCCCCGTCGACCGCGCGCTCGAATTCCTGATCAGCTGGGCCGGCGAAGATGTGCAGCAGATCTTCTCGGTGGGCAGCTATATCAGCCTGATCGGGCTGATGATCTTCGCCTTTGGTGTGGGCTTCTTGCTCCCCGTTCTGTTTGTCTTCCTCCAGTTGGTCAACGTGGTCACGCCGAGAACATTGCTCAAGAGTTGGCGGTACGCCACGATTGGGATGTTCGTCATCGCCGCCGTGATCACGCCGTCAGGCGACCCGATAACGCTGATGATGCTCGCACTACCCATGCTGTTGTTGTATTTCGTGGCAATTTTGATCGGCTGGCTGGTGCTCCGCAAGCGCCCGACTGGCTGACCGTGCGTGCTGACCGAGCTGACCTGATCGCTCGCTACAACTTCCCGATTGATCGATTCCAGCTCGAAGCATTCGACGCGCTCGACGATGGTCAACATGTCGTCGTCGCGGCACCGACGGGCAGCGGCAAGACCGTCGTTGCCGAGTACGGCATTGAGGCGGCTTACCGCGACGGCAAGCGAGCGTTCTACACCGCACCGATCAAGGCGCTGTCAAATCAGAAGTACCGCGACCTGGTCGCAATGCATGGCGAGGACGCGGTCGGTCTTTTGACCGGCGACAACTCGATCAACGGCGACGCTCCGATCGTGGTGATGACCACCGAGGTCCTGCGCAACATGATCTACGGCCGGGCAGGCCAACTTTCAGATCTGGGCCTCGTTGTGCTCGACGAGGTGCACTTCCTGCAAGACACGTTCCGTGGGCCGGTCTGGGAAGAGGTGATGATCCACCTTCCTCATCATGTTCGGCTGGTCTGCCTGTCCGCCACGGTCAGCAACGTTCAGCAGCTCGCTGACTGGATCTCGACGGTACGCGGTCCCACGCACGCCGTCACCGAGTTGAAGCGGCCTGTCGAGCTGGCCAACCAGTACCTTGCGAAGGATCGCACGGAAGATCGGTTGCATCTGTTGCCGACCTTCGTCAACGGCGCGGTCAATCGTGATGCGGTCCGTCTCGACGAATCTGCGATCCGCCGCGGGCCTGGCGGCCGATCCAGTGCAGATCGCAACGACCGAAGCGGATCCGGCAACCAAAAGGGAGCGCACCGCCGCAAGCTTGTGCCGCCCGGTCGGGTCGAGACGCTGAAGCTGCTCCATCAGCAGGACATGCTGCCGGCGATCTTTTTCATCTTCAGCCGGAATCAGTGCGACGAGGCGGCTCGCTCGTGTGTCGAGTTCGGCGTCGGCCTGACAACGGACGACGACCGGCGGGCGATCCGCGAGATCGTTGATGCTCGCCTTGGCGGGCTCGACTCGGCCGACCTCGCGGTCCTCGGTTACGACCAGTTCCTTTTGCAACTCGATGCAGGCGTTGCGGCCCACCACGCCGGCATGGTGCCGCCGATGAAGGAAGTCGTCGAGGCGTGCTTCATTGCCGGCCTCATCAAGGTCGTCTTCGCCACGGAGACGCTCGCTGTCGGCATCAATATGCCAGCGCGCAGCGTCGTGATCGAAAAGCTCACGAAATTCACCGGCGAGCATCACGAGCAGCTCACGCCGGGGGAGTACACCCAGCTCACTGGCCGCGCTGGCCGACGTGGCATCGATGACCGGGGGAGCGCCGTCGTGCTCTGGTCGCCGTGGATCCGCTTCGACGACGTGGCGCAACTTGCCGGCAGTTCGCAATTCCATCTGCGGTCAGCTTTCAGACCGACGTACAACATGGCAGCGAACCTGATTCGCACCTACGAGAGCGAACGCGCTCATGACCTGCTGAACCTCTCGTTCGCCCAGTATCAGGCTGACCGTGACATCGTCAAAATGCAGGCGCGGCTCGAACGGCGAAGGTCGGCAGCGACTGAATTTCGCGCACAGGCAGCGAGCCCGTTCGGCGACATCGATGAGTACGCACGGCTCCGGGCACAAGAAAAGTCGTCCCGTCGAGACCGTCGCTACGAACGCGGTGACGACGTCGATGACACGATTCAGCAGCTGAAGCCTGGTGTGGTAATCCAGCTGTTCAAGGGCAAGCATCGGGGCCCTGTGGCCGTTGTGGCATCAGCGACTCGCAAGTCGGGTTCGCGCCTGTCGCTTGTGAATAAAGGTGGCGATCTACTGCAGGCCGTAGCCGAAGATTTCGACTCGCCGCCCACGGCGATCGGCTCGATTAAGTTGCCGCCGAACTTTGCACCGAATCGCAAGGAATACCGCAAGGATGTCGCATACCGACTGCGGAAGGCAAAGTTGCAGGCATCGCCGAAGATCCGCAGCGAGACCAGGGATGCAGCGATGACCGCCGATATGCACCCGGTTGCCCGAGACCCCGACCTGAAGCAGCGACTCAGTGCGGTGGCTTCAGCTGCTCAGGCCGAACGCGAGGTTGCCGAGATCGAGAGCCGAGTCGACGGCAAGACCTCCACGCTGGCCCGCGATTTCGACCGGATTCTGGTCGTGCTCGAAACGTTCGGGTACGCCGACCTCGACCTGTGGGAGTTGACCGAAGCCGGCGAAATGTTGTCGCGGATTTTCCACGAATCCGACCTGTTCGTTGCCGAGGCGCTCCGTGCCGGCCTGTTCGACGGCCTGAGCCCTGCTGACCTGGCTGCGCTCGTGTCGACAGTGGTCTACGAACACCGCAGCCCAGAGGCGCCACCACGCCCCTGGTTCTCTTCCGATGATATGAGGTCCCGTTGGACCCGCATGGCAGCGCTCAGCGAGGATCTGAACGCCAAGGAGCGTGCTGCAGAAGTTGCCGAGCATCGCGATCCTGATCCAACTTTCGCGGCGATCGCCTATGCCTGGGTCGCCGGCGAAGGTTTTGCCGAAGTTGTTGACAATGAGGAGATGACCGGCGGCGACTTCGTCAGGACGACGCGTCAACTTATCGACCTCCTCAGGCAACTGTCGGTTGTCGCTCCGCTGCGAGGGACCCGTCGGGCCGCAGGAGAAGCCGCCGAAGCGGCATTCCGCGGGGTCGTGTCGGACAGCGCCGCACCAACCGGCAGGCGCGACGGCGAGACCGAGCAGCCAGCTTTCGCGTGACAATCGAAAAGGGCAAGCCCTGGGGGATCGAGGTCACGCGACCGTCGGATCTTCAGCTCGCTGACTCGGATCAGGTTGTCGCTCATTTGCTCACCGCTGATGTGGGTGCGCCTGTGGCTCCCACGAGCGGTGACCTGCACCGCACGATCGGGGCTCGGCCGCTCGACGACCGTCTGTTGCTGGTCGAATTTCCCATCGATCTGCTGCGAGTTCGGCTCGACGATGAGCGTGAAACCACTGCTGTTGCGCACGTGACAGTGCAATCGCCCAGCTGGAGTGGAGGCTGGTGGCGAGGGCCGGTGCTGATGGTGATGAATGCGCAGTTTCTCGGCGACTGGCACGTGGTGTCGCGTGGACATCCAAACGACGGCCGGGCCGAGAGCGTCGAATGGGGAAGCGAGTTCGGGCTGCGTCAACGGTGGGAGGCTCGTCGGCGACTGCCGACCGGCGGCCACGTTCCGCACCCAGCGATCGAGACGCGGTCATTTCGCGAACGCAGCTGGACCTTTGATCGGTCCCTCGATGTCTGCATCGACGGCCGCCGCAGTGGCCGAGCCCGTTCGTTGCAAATCGTCGTCGAACCGGACGCCGCCGTTGTCTATGGCTGAGGCTGCCGGCCGCCACGCATGCGAGGCATCGCTACCGGTTCGTGCAGAGGCTCTACGTCGGCTGCGTGAGCTCCGTAGCGACGTGCGCCGTACGCTGCGGTAGCTCCGTGCAGGAAGACCGACAGTGTGACGGTGAGGGAGATCACGCCGACGAGTTGGTCGGCGCTTTCGGAGCGTTCCTCCAGCTCTTCGAGGAGCAGAATGCCGAACACGATCGACGCCAGCCCACGTGGGCCAAACCACCCAATGAAGCCTTTTGCCGCGGTGTCGAGGCCCGACCCGGTCAGAGCGATGGCGACGGGAATCATGCGAACGATCGTGAGACTCGCTAGCGCAGCAATGATTACTGCCGGGCCGAACTCGCCGAGCGCATCACCAACGAAGAGGTTACCAAAGACGAAGAAGGTGATTACCCCGAGAAGCTCTGCAGCATCCTCGGTGAACTCAGCGAGGTGTTCGGCCTCTTTTGGCCCGGCCATGTCATCGCCGTCTGCTTGGACGCCCCGATGTAGTCCGCCACTTCCGAATGCCAGCCCAGCACCAAACGCTGCGATGAACCCGTTACCACCGAGCGCAGCCGCCCCGCAGAATGCCACCACTGGCAATGCGAAGGTGGCGATCTGCTCATAGCGCACATCGGACCAACCAGCTGAGCGGGCCCGCCGCAAGACCCCGATTCCGCCTAACCCAATCAGCGCGCCAGCGAGCGCGCCGAAGCCGATCTGCTGGGCAACGAAACCGATCCATGAGATCGTGGACCGGCTGGTTTCAAGTAGCAGGCTGGTGCATACAGCAACCACGGGAACGACCAGTCCGTCGTTCAGACCTGATTCAACGTTCAATGCCAGTCGGTCGCGCGTCGGCACGCTCTCGTCGGAGAGGACAGCATTGCCCAGCGCTGCGTCGGTTGGCGCAAGAACTGCGGCGAGGAGCAACGCTTGCGCCCACGGCCAGTCGTCAAACAGAAAAAAGTTGACCAGCGCGCCTGCGAGAATCGTGAGCGGCAGCCCAATTCCGAGCAGTCGTCCGGGTATGGCAATAAATCGCCGAACGCGGGGGAGCGACAGACGGGTGGCATCACTGAACAGGATGACGGCCAGTGTGATTTCCGCGAGGAGGCCGACGGCCTCGATCTCGGCACGAACCTCGACGATGTTCAGCGCCGACATAAGTGCACCCGTCGCGACGAAGACCATCGGCATCGTGAGCGGCGACGAGTCGAGTCGCCGCGAGACGGCAGCGAAGGCCAGCAGGGTCACGCCAATGATTGTGATTTCGATGGGCTCCATTGCTTCAACCTTATAGCGCTTGACAATTGCGGTAATACCCGTTGTCGGCCTCTGAGCGTCGTAGAGTCTTTCCCGTGGTCGTCTACGTCCCAGAGTCCTTCACATCGGACGAGGCCGACATTCTTCGTCGGTACTTCACGAACCTCGATGGGCCGGTGTTCGCACTCGTCAATCTTCCGGAGGTCGTAAAGGGGGCGTTGTTCGCCCGGTATAGCCGAAGTCCGAAGTCGCTCAGGAGGTTATTCCTCGAAGAATTTGTGGGCGATCTCGACATCTCCGGTGATCACTCTGTTGACGCCACGATCGGCCTCGATCGTGCTGAAGAACTGTACGAGCGAGTATTTTTCGATTACGGAGACGACTCGGTTGCTCAGCTTGGTGGAGTCCACCTGGCGTGTGAGCAGGCGTCGAACATCTTGACCAAGGTGCTCGAGTGGGGTCGACTCATGAGCTACCTCGAGCAGAGCACTCGCTACGTCGCATACGACTTGCGGCTCGGTGGCCGATACCGGTACTACCGAGATCCTGCGGTCCTCGCCGGCCCGCTCGGTACGCGCTATGTCGGTGACCTCGACCGGATCTTCGACAGCTACAGCCAGTGCGCCGAAACCGTCACCGAGTTCGTCCGCAACACGGTGCCACGCGGAGACAACAGCGAGTTCGTCTATCGCATGGCCACCAAGGCCAAAGCGCTCGATGCCGTCCGTGGCATTCTGCCGGCGGCAGCGACGTCGAACGTCGGTATTTACGGGACCGGCCAGGCATTTGAAGCCCTGCTCCTGCGAATGCGAGCAAGTGCATTGCCCGAGGCTCGCGACTACGCCGACCTCATGCTGCACGAATTGCGAAAAGTCATTCCGAGCTTCTTGCGCAGGGTCGACATTCCTGATCGGGGTGGCCGATGGAGCGACTATCTGACCGAGACGCGGACCGGCACCAAGGCGATCGTTGATGACCTCTTCGGTGATGCGCCGGTCGATGTGGCGTCTGAAGTCGAGCTTGTCGACTTCGACCCTGAAGCTGAAGACAAGCTGTTGGCGTCTATTTGCTACGCGCACTCCTCGCTGCCTGAGCACCAACTGCTCGAGAAGGTCAGGAATCTTGGCGTCGACGAGAAGGTTTCACTGATGCGGGCGTATGTCGGTGATCGCGAGAATCGCCGTCACAAGCCCGGCCGAGCGTTCGAGCGCAGCTTTTATCGCTTCGATATTTTGAGCGACTACGGAGCCTTCCGCGACATGCAACGCCATCGCATGCTGACCATCGAGTGGCAGCGCCTCACACCGAACCACGGCTACACGCGGCCGGAACTGGTTGACGAAGCTGGCGTCGGTGCCCAGTTCGACGAAGCGATGCAGCGTTCAGCTGGCCTCTACGACGCGCTCAACACCGATTTTTCCGAACAGGCACCGTATGCGGTGTCGATGGCGTACCGAATGCGCTACAGCATGCAGTTCAACGCCCGTGAGGCAATGCACATGCTCGAACTTCGGTCGTCGCCGCAAGGCCACCCGTCGTATCGGCGTGTCGCACTTGAGATGCACCGCTTGATCGCCGACAAGGCCGGCCATCACGCCATTGCTGCCACGATGACGCACATGACGACCGAGGCCCCAGAACTCGAGCGACTCGAGGCAGAGCGCCGAGCGGAAGCCCGACGCGACGCCGCTGATTCCTGACAGCCCCTCAGCGCGCAAGTGCTGTGACGGGTGTCACTGTTTCTGGTCATCTCTGCTGACCCGACGTGAGCGTATGCTCCGCCCGCAGCGGCACTTGCATGAGGCAAGGCGCACCGACCTGACGAGAATTCACCATGGCTGAAGACGACATCCCCGAAGAAGAGACCGAAGAGGAAGAAGTCGAGCCCGAACTTGATGAAGACGACGTCGACTCTGAAGAGGATGAAGACGATGAACCCTCTGATGATGACGACGACGCCATCATTGATGACGACGACGACGACGAGGACCAGGCCGCTCAGCCCCGGACGAAGCGCAGGGTTGCGGACGACGACGATGACGATGACGAACTTGATGACGATGTCGAAGAAGACCTCGACAAGATTCTGAAGGATCGCTTGGTTGCTGCCGACGCTGAAGAAGAAGACGACGACGACGACGAGCCTGAGCCCAAGGGTGAAGGCGATGAGCGTCTGCAGCCAAAACAGCAGAACGAGCAGCTCTGCAGTTCCTGCTTCCTGTTGGTCAAGTCGAGCGCTCCGAATTGCCCGATCGGCGACGACGATTGCCCGATTTTTCCTGAGTAAGGCGTCATGACGCGACCCGGTACCACGCAGGTGGAACGACTCGCAGCAGCGGCGTTCTACGTCCCGATCGGGCTTGGCGCACAGCTCGTCGGCGACCTGCCCGCAACGATCAGTAAGGCGAAGCAGCAAATTGCGCTTGCGAGGTTCATCGGAAAAATGGCCGTTGATCAAGGTGTCAAACAGTTACGCGAGCAGTTG
Organism: uncultured Ilumatobacter sp.; assembly: GCA_937891565.1. GTDB lineage: Bacteria > Actinomycetota > Acidimicrobiia > Acidimicrobiales > Ilumatobacteraceae > Ilumatobacter_A. Next base: position 7,919 of record CALAHA010000431.1, read on the forward strand.
TCGCCTGCCCCGCTTCCGCCAGAGCGTTCGCCAGAGCCGCCGCAAGTCGAGGAAGTTGTCCTGGTCGACACGGCGGAGGGTGCTGAGCTGGCACAAGTCGAGGTGGATGTGCTTGCGTTACCCGACTACGACCAGCTGCCGGCGGCACATATTGTCGGCAAGCTCGAAGGCCTGACCCAGTTGGAACGTGACAGCATTGAGTTGTTCGAGACAGCCGGGCGTCACCGTCGGACCGTCCTCGGCAAACTCGACCAACTCCGTAAGGCATGACTCTGTGATCGATCCGACTGTTCGCCGAGCGGATCATCACGATGCCGACGATGTCGCACAGCTCAAACTGCTCGAAGGGGAGGCCCGAGCGGCGCTCGTCGGCCAGCGTGGTGGCGAACGTTGGCTGATTGAACACCGCGAGATTGGCGAGCAGTGGGTTGACCGTTGCGACACCGATGACGTCTGGGTTGGCCATATGGGCAACGTTGTTGTCGGGTACATGGTTGCCCTGCTCGGATCAGATTCGATCATCCGAGTCGATCAGGTGTGGGTCACCCCTGAAGCTCGAGAACTCGGGTTCGGCGATGCGCTGCTCGCTGCTGCAATCGCGGACGCCCGTGAACGCGGTGCCGTGGCCGTGGAAGGCCAATCTTTGCCCGGCGACCGACACACGAAGAATCTCTACGAGCGGGCCGGTATCGTCGCTCGGCTGATCACGACGTACAAGCCGCTTTAACCGGCGTCGATCAGGCTGCCGCCTCCACAGGCCGCTTACTGTCTGGTGATTAAGCGGTTCAGCGGCCCTGCCAGTTTGGCGGACGCTTTTCGATGAACGCTGTGAGGCCTTCTTTGAGATCCTCGGACGCCATGACGTTACGCATGGCCTCGTTGGTCATTTGGATCAACGTCTCGTCACTCTCGTAGGCGGCGGCCTGCACGATCTTGCGACTCTCGAACACCGCCATTGGGGCTGATTGGCTGATCTGCTCTGCGAGCTTGGTGGCCTCGGCGAGTGCGCCACCCGGTTCGGTCAGACGCGACACCAACCCGAGGCTGAAGGCCCGCTCTGCCGGAATGGGTTCGCCTGTAAGGATTGCTTCCATTGCTGCCGCCTGACCGATGGCTCGGGGAAGTCTGAAGAGTCCTCCGGCACCCGCGACGAGGTTCCGCTTCACTTCGGCAAGCCCGAAGGCCGACTGTGTACTCGCCACGACGAGGTCGGCCGCGAGGACGATCTCACAGCCACCGGCGGTCGCGAGTCCGTCGACCGCGGCGATGATTGGCTTGCGGCGTTCACGGTAAACGAAGCCGGCAAAGCCTCCCCGCTTGGTATTGAGACGAGCACCTTCGCCCGAGTTGATCGCCTTCAGGTCGGCTCCTGCGCAGAAGACCGGCCGGGACTGCCCCTCTGTGTTTGCCTGGATGATCCCGACCCAGACGTCATCGTCG
>CALAHA010000432.1 GCA_937891565.1 uncultured Ilumatobacter sp.
GAGCGGCGCCGACGTCCTGACCGGTACAGCACAGATGGTTGTCGGCGCAACCGGCGTTGCTGCTGAAGAAGGCATCCCGTGGTTCGGCACACAGTCAAACCAGGCCGACCTTGGCCTCGACATCGTCGTTGCATCGCAGGTGTACCACTGGGAAGTCGTGTTGAACACGATCCTCGACCAGATCGCCGCAGGCAAACTCGGCGGCGAAGCATTCGTGATCTCGCTCAGCAATGGTGGTCTCGAGATGGAGTTCAACGACAGCTACGCGCTCGACGCTGATATTCAGGCCAGTGGCGTCGCCACGATCGCCGGCCTCTCGGACGGTTCGATCACCGTTCCCGCTGGCGAGTGACGAACACCTGAACACGAACACCGTGAACACGAACACCTGAATACGAACACCTGAATACGAACACCTGAATACCGTGCACTGAAGATCTGACCTGGGAGCACCCGATGACCACACCGATGTTGCAGATGACTGGAATCACCAAACGATTCCCTGGCGTCGTCGCGAACGATGGTGTCGATCTGACGGTGCTCCCCGGCCAGGTGCACACGCTCCTCGGCGAGAACGGCGCCGGCAAGAGCACCCTGATGAAGATCCTCTACGGGCTGTACACGCCTGATGAGGGAACGATCGAACTCAACGGATCGCCGGTCACGATCACTTCACCAACCGACGCGATCCGCCAGGGGATCGGGATGATCCACCAGCATTTCATGTTGGTGCCGACCCTGACCGTCGCCGAGAACGTGGCGCTCGGGCTCGGTGGCAAACGAGGAATGGCCAAGATGGGCCCCGTGAAGAAGCGCCTCGCTGAAGTATCTGAACGGTACGGCCTGCACGTCGACCCAGATGCGCGCATCTGGCAGCTTGCCGTTGGCGAACGCCAGCGGGCCGAGATCCTCAAGGCGCTGTACCGCGATGCACAACTGCTCGTCCTCGATGAGCCGACGGCGGTCTTGACGCCACCCGAAGTCGATGATCTTTTCGTCACGTTGCGCCAGATGCAAGACGATGGCAAAGGCTTGATCTTCATCTCGCACAAGCTGCACGAGGTCATGGATCTCTCCGACGAGATCACCGTGCTGCGCAACGGCAAAGTGTCTGGCCGCACCCGCCCGAGTGAGTCATCACGTGAGCAGCTCGCCGAGCTGATGGTCGGCCGTCCGGTCGAACTGACTCGAAACGTGCCGCCGCAACAAGTCGGAAAACCCAAGCTGACCGTCGACGACCTCGATGTCGTTGGCGACCGGGGCAACCTCGCGGTCAAGAACTTGTCGATCTGTGTGCACGCCGGTGAAATTGTCGGTATTGCCGGGGTGTCTGGCAACGGCCAACGCGAGCTTGCCGAAGCGATTTTCGGTCTACGTCCGATTGCTCGTGGCGGCGTGAACATCTCCGGCGACTGGGTGCGATCGCCGAGCCCGAGCAAAGTGCGCGCCAAAGGTCTCTCGTACGTCCCAGAAGAGCGCATGCGCGACGGCGCGATCGGCGAATTCACCGTCGCCGAAAACATGATGCTCGTCGACTACAAGACTCATCCGTACACGAAGAACGGCCTCCTCAATCGGTCGGCGATCGAAGCACGCTGCGAGGGCCTCGCCGCCGAGTACCGCGTCAAGACGCCGAACATCGACACGCCGACAAAGAACCTGTCGGGTGGCAATATCCAGAAGGTTGTCATCGCCCGCGAGTTCAGTTGCGACGCCGACGTCCTGGTCGTTGCCCAGCCGACTCGCGGTGTCGACATCGGCGCGGCCGAGTACATCCATGAACGGCTGCTGCAGCAGCGTGCCTGCGGCGCAGCGATCCTGCTGATTTCCGAAGACCTCGACGAGGTCATGGAGTTGTCGGACCGGATCATTGTGCTGCTCGAAGGCGAGATCATGGGCGAAGTAGTCCGGGCTGACTTCAATGTCAACGACATTGGCTTGTTGATGTCCGGTGTGACGTCGACTGCGTCGACGTCGTCGGCCTGACGGCCTCCCAGCGACTGCGTCGCTGCACCGGAGTCCTCGGCCTTCGGCCGAGCTCACTCACGCTCGGGTCATCGCCTCTTCTTGCCCGGCCCTTCCGCCGCTCGCTTGCACTCGATCATCTACTTGGATGTCTTGTCACGCGTGAGCGGCTTGGCGAGTCGAGACTTCGCCGACGCCAACGGCATGGTTGACATTGCGAACACGGCACCGGCGACCTGTGCCGGCGCCCGGGCGGCCTCGGCGAGTCCTCGCCCGAGGGTGGCCCCCGCCCGTCGTCCAGATGGCCGGCTGATCCAACCCTGAGCGACGAACACTCCGATCGACCCGATGGCGAACAGCACCATTAAAATTGTCACTGCGATCCAGCCTCAGCTGCTGTTGATCGTTGGGAGGTTTGGATGGTTCATGCCGAAGAACCCGACGACCAACGACAACGGAAGCAGGACAGCGGCATAGATCGTCAGCACCTTGGAGACTTCAGTCGCCGACCTGGCTTCAGCAGCTCGGTAGGCATCGACGGTCTCGGCAAGCGCTGACCGCGCGGTATCGAGGCTGTAGGCCGTGCGCTGTGCCACATCGAACACATCGGAGAATCGTCGGCGCGCTAGGTCAGTCAGTAGCTCCGACTCACTTGTTCGGACCAGGTCGAGGGTTTCACGTTGCGGGTGGACAATTCGACGCAAGGACGAGACGTCGCTCCGCACCGCTGCGACGTCATTGAGCAGCTGGCGATCCGCCACCAACGCTTGCTCGATCATGCCGTCGACACGCAAGTCGAAGGCATCGACAATTGCAAGGATCCGGCGAGTGACGCCGTCTGCCAGTCGCGCTGCGACTTCTCCACTCCCACCCGCCAGCAGAGCTGGGTGGGACATCACAGCTGTCCGCAATGCGTGCACAGCCGGTGACGGCCCGCTGTGCACCGTGACCAGCGCCCGTTGGGTGATGAAGCAATCGAGTTCGTACGTCTCTACCCGTTCATTGCTGCGCAGCCCGTGCAACACCAGCAAGGCATGGTCACCGAAGTCATCGAATTTCGGGTGGTCCAACTCATTGAACGCATCGTGCGTTGCCAACTCGTCAATGCCGAGCAGTGCAAACCAACCCGGCGAACCTTCGTCGTCAGATTCGCGCTCGACGTCGATCCACGCCCAGCCCTCGGGGAGCGCACCGTCGAATTCGTTGGTCACGTTAAGCCGGCCGTCGTCGAGAACAATGCTGTTGATGATCACTCGGCAAGTCTCGCGTTCTGATTGCCCTCAGCGCTGTTCTTCAGCCTCTTCTGCATGCACGCGTCGACGAGTGCTCTGCGAGACTTTAAAAATGGCTGATCATTTAGTTCCGACCGTTGACATCTCGGCGCCGACCGATTCGATGTTGAGTGAGCTCGATCAGGCGTGTATTGATCACGGCTTCTTCCTGCTGAGTGGGCATGGGCTCGATGAGTTGATCGAACAAACGTGGGCAGTCACCGAGCAGTTCTTCGCTGGTGATCGTGCGAGCAAGCTGGCAGTGATGCGCGACGCCGACAACCCGCTTGGGTACTTCGACCGGGAGTTGACAAAGCGCAAGCGCGACAGCAAGGAAGTGTTCGACTTCACGGACCCTGCTGACCCTCGGACCGACCAGCACAACCGTTGGCCCGCCGACGCCGCCACGTTCCATGGCACCCTG
>CALAHA010000433.1 GCA_937891565.1 uncultured Ilumatobacter sp.
CGTTATGAAACGCCAACGTCTCGTTGCAAAATGGGACGTTGCCCCTTTTTTGATCGAACAAATGATCTTGTAATGCATTACCATCGAACATCTGTATACTTAAGTATGTCGTTATCCGCTGAGCTTGAGCATGGATTCAACGACACTGTTGGCGTCCTCAACTCCCAAAATGCGGTGCTCGTCGATCAAGTTGCTCGCTTGCTGTCGGACGAACGGTTGTGGGCCGGCGATGGCATGACGTCGATGTCGCATTGGGTTGCGTGGCGCGCTGGGGTGTCGCCGGCCACTGCTTCGGCGATCGTGGCAATTGCTGAGCGAGTGGACGATTTACCCGAATCGGTCGCCGTATTTCGACGAGGCGAACTCTCGCTCGATCAGATGGCAACGATTGCGCGGAACGCTCCGTCTTGGACCGATGTGCAATCGCGTGACTACGCCACCGTCATGACGGTCAACCAACTGCGCCATGTGCTGCGCAAGTACCCGTTCCCCGAGCTTGACGCTGACGGCCGCGAAGTGGGTGGCCAGGTTGACAGTGCAGCGAATCCGCAGAAGAACGACGAAATCGATGAGCCGGTAGCGCCAACAACGTCATCGAATGACGATGCCGCATCCCCATCGGATGCAAGCGCTTGCGACATCGACGAGTTCCTGTCGATGTCGCAAGACGACGATGGTTCGTTCCGTCTTGCTGGGCGATTCAGTGCCGAAGCTGGCATGGTCGTGCGGTCGGCGCTCGACGAAGTGCGCGACCGGTTGTTCCAACGCGGCGAGTTCGGCGTCGGTTTGGTCGAGGCCTTGCACGAGATGGCGCAGTCATCACTCGACTCAATTGCTGACCCGGCACGTCGGTCACGCTTCAGGGTCAACCTGTTCATCAATGCCGATCGCAACGGACGCGGCATGGTCGACGCAACCGGGTGGAAGGTGCCCGATGCGATCCGCCGCTGGATCACTTGCGACGGAATGGTCACACCGGTGTTCCTCAAAGGTGGACTGCCCGTGTCGGTCGGTCGCAGCCAGTACGTCGTGCCGATCCGTACGCGCACCGTCATCGAACATCGAGATCACGGCGAGTGTCGCGTGCCTGGCTGCGATGCGGCGCTCGGCCTCGAGGTGCATCACCTGATCCACTGGGAACACGGCGGTTCGACCGACACGGCGAACTTGGTGCTCATTTGCGGCAAGCACCATCGAATGCACCATCGTGGTCGGCTCGACATCACCGGCGACGCCGACCAGCCCGGTGGGCTCGAATTTCGCAACCAGCACGGACGGGTCATCAAACCGTCGGGCGCAGCACCAAACTTGCCAACCGGCCCATTGCCGAAACCTGCAGCTGAGTATTCGCATCCGGATGGCGGCCGCCTCGACACCGGGCAGGTCTACTTCAACCCGCCACGCACGTATTACGACGACCTACGCGACCGCATGCAATCCGACAGCGAATACCTCGCCAGTATCCAGCCGCCCGGGCTGCGCTGACGACCCGGACTTTACCGACGACTCAGCCCGCTACTTCGACGACTTCGTAGGCTTGGTCGGCTCGCTCGGGCGCTTCGTGCCGTCGGGTGCGATCGCATCGACACGGCGCTTTGCCAGCACGAGAAGGCCAATGATCACGACGATCGGGCCGCTGACGAGCAGGAACTCGTCCCAACCGCCCTCGTGGGCCAGGATCGCCTGAATCGCAACCTGTGATGAACCAATGTGCACAGCTAGGGATCGTACGAGCTGTGGTGATTGAATGAACGTTGAGCTCCACCGACTCTCTCGGTGGGCCCACCGAATTGAGGCAGCATGCGCGCACAGGTCGAAGCCACAATCGAAGTGATCCGCCCGGCACTTCAGGCCGACGGCGGCGACATCGTTCTGCACGCGGTGCACGAAGACACCGGGCTGGTCGAAGTCGAGCTCACCGGGGCATGCGTTGGCTGCCCATCGTCCACGACCACCTTGAAGGCCGGGATCGAGCGCATCATGCGCGACCGCGTCGACGGCGTCACCAAAGTGATCAACATCGCCGAAGTGATCGGTGCGACCGAAGTGATCTGTAACGCCGATGTGGTTTGCGCCGCCGAAGGCGCGCTCGCGTAACCGGCGCTGCAATACTCCGATTCTTCATGGCACGCCAACGCAAACCACCAGCTGAACTTTTTGCCGACGCTCTCGAAGGTGATCGCAGCGCGCTCGCGCGTTTGCTCTCACTGATCGAGCGAGGCGAAGACGAAGCACGCGAAGTCGGTCGTCTCGCCTACTCGCGCAGCGGTGAGGGCTACACCGTTGGCCTCACAGGTGCACCCGGGGCCGGCAAGAGCACCCTGACCAGCGCGCTCATCGGCCATCTGCGCTCACTCGACCTCGAGATCGCCGTACTCGCCATCGACCCGTCGTCACCGTTCACCGGAGGCGCGATCCTCGGCGACCGCGTCCGCATGCAAGATCACGCCACCGACCCGGGTGTTTTCATCCGATCGATGGCGACTCGCGGTCATCTTGGCGGGCTGTCGCTGGCCACTCCTGAAGCGGTTCGCGTCCTCGATGCGATCGGCCGCAAGTGGGTTCTGGTCGAAACCGTTGGCGTGGGCCAGGTCGAAGTCGAAGTCGCCGGCAAGGCTGACACCACGGTCGTTGTCGTCAACCCAGGGTGGGGCGACAGCGTGCAGGCCAACAAGGCCGGTCTGATGGAGATCGCTGACATCTTCGTCGTCAACAAGGCCGACCGCAAGGGCGTCGAAGAGACGCAGCGCGACCTGATGCAGATGCTCGAGTTGGGCGCCATGCCCCACGATGCGTGGCGGCCGCCGATCATTCCAGCAGTTGGAACGACGGGGCAGGGAGTCACCGATATCTGGGACGCTGTGCTTGCACATCGCTCGGCCTCGGAAGCGTCCGGCGAACTCGAACGTCGCCGCACCTTCCGGTTGCGTGAGGAACTCCGCGAGATCATCGCCAACCGCCTCGGCCGCCGCGCTCGTGCGATCTGTACTGGTGACCGCTGGGACGAACTGACCGATCAAGTCGTTGCCCGCACCACTGATCCGTGGACCGCTGCAGACGAAATGCTCTCCGCAGTCGACGCCTGACGATTCGTGCAATGAGGGCGCAATGAGGGCGGTTCGAGCCACGTCTGACGGTGTGGCCGTCGTCGATGTGCCCAGCCCTCAGGCTGCAGGGATCACCAATCCGGTCACGGTGCATCCGGTTGCCGTTGGGATCTGCGGGTCGGATTTGCATGTCATCGGTATGGGGCCGAGTGGCGTCACCCTCGGCCACGAGATCTCGGCTATCTATGAAGGGCGTCCGGTCGCAATCCAGCCGATGGCCTTCTGCCGCGAGTGCGCGGCCTGTCAGCGGGGCGATCAACACATGTGCTCGGTGGGCGGTCGCCGAGTCCATGGCATCCATATCGATGGTGGAATGGCTGACGAACTGGTCGTCGATGCGCAGTGCCTCGTCCCGCTCCCTGAGGGCGTCAGTGCCGAGGCGGCCAGCCTCGTCGAGCCGATTGCCGTGGGGGTTCATGCGGTCAACAAGGTCGATCCCGTCGCCGGAATGCGTATTGCAGTGATTGGCGCCGGGACAGTCGGCCTGGTCGTCGCTGCGGTTACGCAAGACCGTGGGGTCGACCAGATTGACATCGTTGCTCGTCACGAGGCGCAGTTTGAGGCGGCTGAGCGTTTGGGCCTTCGACCGGTTCGAGCAGACGAACTCGGCTCGGGTTACGACATCGTGATCGATGCAGCTGGAAGCGAGTCGTCGCTGGCCGCGGCCATCGGGGCAGTGCGCTCGGCAGGCACCGTGCTCGTGCCAGGCATCTATTGGAGCGATGTCAACCTGCCCGGTTTGGCGCTCGGCTTGAAGGAAGTGCAGCTCCGCACGGCGCTGTACTGGGGCCATCATGATGGACGCCGCGAGACCGACATCGCAGCCGAGGTGCTCGGTCGACTTCCTGGGCTCCCTGATGCGTTGATCAGCCATCGCTTCGAACTGGGCGACGCTGCTCGTGCATTCACGACTGCAGCAGACCGCAGCGCCGGAGCAGTCAAGGTCATCGTCGACGTCAGTATCGGGTGACCTCGTCGGGCCGGTCTCGGTGATCACAGCGGGCCCGCGATCTTCTAGGTTTGTGCTCATGGCTTACGAACTCCTCACTCTCGAACGACTCGACAACGGCGTTGCCGTCCTGACCCTGGCCAACGGCAAGGTCAATGCGCTCTCCGGCGCGCTCGTTGCCGAGATCGGTGCAGCAGCACAAGAACTGACTGACGCTCCGCCCGCCGCGCTGATTGTCAGCGGTGGCGACCGGATCTTCGCTGCCGGCGCCGAGATCTCCGAATTCGGCGGCCCGGATGAAGCCAAGACGATCGGCCCACAAATCCATGCAGTGTTCAACCGGCTTGCCGCCCTGCCCTGTCTGGTGATCGCATCGGTCAGCGGCTATGCACTTGGTGGCGGCTGCGAATTGGCGTTGGCGTGTGACTACCGGATCGCGTCGGAACGCGCCGTGTTCGGTCAGCCCGAAATTCTGCTCGGCATCATCCCTGGCGGTGGCGGCACACAGCGGCTTGCTCGTGTCGTCGGCCCGTCGAAAGCCAAAGAGATCTGTCTCACCGGCCGAATGGTCAAGGCTGAAGAGGCCCATCGGATCGGCCTCGCCGACGAGGTCGTTGCGCCCGAAGCGCTGATGGAACGTTCGCTCGAACTCGGTGCCACCCTTGCCAAGGGCGCGCTCACCGGCCAGGGTATTTGCAAGCGGGCGATCGACGAAGGCCTCTCGACGTCACTTGCTGCAGGTCTGCAGATCGAACTTGATGCGTTTGTTGAAGTGTTCCGAACCGAAGACAGCCAGATCGGTGTCAAGAGCTTCCTCGAGAATGGCCCCGGAAAAGCGGAATTCACCGGCAAGTAATCCGAACCTGCCTGTCACACCGATGCTGTCACACCGAGCTGACCTCGGTGTGACAAGCGGGCGGGCGTTGGGTTCAGTTGTTGACCGACGAGCCGATCGGCCGTGAGATGTCCCACGCCGATCGGGCGAGCCAGAGGCCGGTCAGCGTCATCACCAGCATCACGGCAGCTGCAACCATGTATGCAGTGGTCTGGCCGTACGCCTCGTACAGCGCGCCGGTGACTGCTGCCATGACGCCTGCCGAGACTGCTTGG
>CALAHA010000434.1 GCA_937891565.1 uncultured Ilumatobacter sp.
CGAGGCTGCGATACGCAGTTCGGATCGTGGCGGCATCTGCCGTGGAGCGGACTCCCAGCACGTCGTAGTGAGTTCTGCCTGCCACCATCGGCGACGATAACGCCGAAAGTAGACAGCTCGGTTGCTGCCAACCGCCGGGTGAGGTTGGGGGCGAGGTCGATCAGTCGAGGATCGTGCGCAGGATCAACTGCGATTCGGTTCGCGCCACCACTTCATCGGCTCGAACCCACCGGATGAATGCGTCGAGACCGGGCGCTCCGACGCATTCGACGATGATCTTGTAGTCAGCCGAGCCAGTCACGTACGCTGCAAACACCACTTCATCGCGCGCGGCGATGCGCTGCTCGAAGGCATCAGCACCATCACCCGGAACCAGGCTGACGTCGACGATTGCTTGAACCGTGCGACCAATCGCTGCGGCGTCGATCCGAGCCTCGTAGCCCGTGATCACACCTTGCTGCTCAAGTCGCTTGACCCGATCGGCGACCGACGTTGGGGCGAGATGGACGCGATCACCAAGCTCTCGCCAGCTGATTCGTGCGTCGTGACGCATCTCGCCGAGGATTCGAGTGTCAATGCTGTCAAGCCCTGAGGATTGCATGTCCATTCACACATTCTTCCAGAGAAACGCGCCGCAAACGAGTGTGACAATTGGCGCACCATGAAACCCATGACTGCACCAGTAATCAAAACCGTCGGCGTGCCGACCGAAGTGAAGACCGCCGAACACCGTGTGGCCCTCACACCCGACGGTGTCCGCGAGCTCGATGCGCGCGGTATTCAGGTGCGTATTCAAGCCGGAGCGGGTGTCGGCGCATCGATTATGGATGAGGACTACATCGCTGCTGGCGCCACCATCGTGCCGACTGCTGCCGATGCCTGGGCCCAAGAAATGGTGCTCAAGGTCAAAGAGCCCAAGGCCGAGGAGTTCCAGTACCTGCGTGAAGATCTGACGCTCTTCACCTACCTCCACCTCGCCGCGTACCCTGGCGTCGCCGCGGCGCTACTCGCTGCGAAGACGACCAGCGTTGCCTACGAAACCGTGCAGCTCGCCGACGGATCACTCCCCCTTCTCGCTCCAATGAGTGAGGTCGCCGGCCGCCTCGCACCGCAAATGGGCGCTCACTTCCTCGAGCGCCACAAGGGCGGGCGCGGCGTCTTGATGGGTGGCGTTCCCGGCGTCAGCCCGGCCAAAGTCGTCGTGCTCGGCGCCGGCAACGTCGGCTGGAGCTCGGCGGTAATCGCAGCTGGTATGGAAGCCGAAGTCACCGTGCTCGACAAGAACCTCGAACGCCTGCGCTACGTCGACCAGATCCACAAGGGTCGCATCTCGACGCTTGCGTCAAACCAGGGATCGATTGAGCGAACGGTCATGGAGGCCGACCTCGTCATCGGCGCCGTACTCGTTGCAGGCGGCCGTGCCCCTATCGTCGTGAGCGAGGACCTCGTCAGGCAGATGAAGCCGCGTGCGGTCATCGTCGACGTTGCCGTCGACCAGGGTGGTTGCATTGCCACCACGCGCGAAACCACGCACGACGAGCCGGTCTTCGAACTGCACGGTGTCGTGCACTACGCCGTCGGCAACATGCCGGGCGCCGTACCGCACACCAGTACCTATGCACTGACCAACGCAACACTCCCCTTCCAGCTGCAGGTTGCACTCGGCGGTGCCGTCGGCGCCGCACGGATGAACCCGGCTCTGGCACACGGCCTGAACACCGTCAACGGTGTCTACACCAACGAGATCGTGGCGGCGTCCCTCGACGCCACTGCCGTCAGCCCATTCGAAGCCTGAGGCCGACCCCAACATCTGCAGTGCTCATTCTCTAGTCTGGCCGGATGGGCACTGCCGCATCACCAACGCTCGTCACCGAGATGGATCTTCCGGTCATCGATCCGAGTCTCTTCGCAATGCCACACGAAGAAGTGTTGGCCGCAATGACCAAACTCGCCGACGACACGTGGATCGCACGCAGCCTGTTTGGCTACTCGATCCTCAGCTACGCCGACGCCACCGCTGTCTTGCGCGACAAGCGTTGGCACAACGCCGCTTCGAAGATCCCCGAAATGCGCGGCATCACCGACCCTGAGCTGATCGGCAACCGCGAGAAGCCGTCGATTCTTGCCGCCGAAGGTGACGTACACACTCGGCTTCGTCGCCTGGTCGCCAAGGCATTCTCACCACGCTCTGCTGACCGGCTTCGACCGTTCATGCGCGAGGTCATGAACGGGTTAATCGACCCGGTGGCAGCGTCTGGCACGGCCGACATCGTCGCCGACATCACCGAGCCATATCCCATTCCGATCATCTGTGAACTGCTCGGTGCGCCAAAAGAAGATTGGCAGCTGTTCTCCCGCTGGGCTGAAGACGTTCTCCGCGTGTTCAACGCCAACGTGCTTGACGAACTCGACATCATCAAGGCGGCGCGCAGCGAACTGAATGAGTACACGATGCAGATGATCTCGGAGCGGCGCAACGACCCGCGCGAAGACTTGCTGACCGACCTGATCGCGGCCGAAGAAGATGGCGACAAACTTGACGCCGAAGAACTGCTGATGATGGTCAACGCGGTGATCATTGGCGGCACCGACACCACTCGCAATCAGCTCGGCTGCTCGGTCGCCCTCTTCGCAGAGCATCCTGACCAGTGGAAGCTGCTGGCCGACGATCCCGATATCGCACCACGCGCTGTCGAGGAGTCGATGCGCTATTTCGGTGCAGTCCGTGGCACCGGCCGATTCGCAAGTGAAGACATCGTTTACCGCGACATTCTTTTTCCTGCAGGCACCTTCATTTTTCCGTCAACCGCAACCGGCAACCGTGATCAGGGCACGTTCCCCGGCGCCGAGACCTTCGACATCCGCAAAGAGCCGGCCGGTTCACCGCATCTCACGCTCGGCTCGGGTATCCACTACTGCCTCGGTGCGTGGCTCGCACGGGCCGAACTGCAAGAAGCGCTGCCGATCCTCGCTCGCCGCATGCCTGACTTGAAACTGGCCGACGGCGTGCAGTGGAAGCCCCCTGGCACCGCGATCTTCGGCCCAGACAAGCTCCCCGTCACCTTCACCCCATAGGTGCGGATGGGGTTGCGGATGGGGTCAGGCCCCTTTCGCAACTATTCGTCGCGACTCGGTCGACGGCGCTGCTGTTTGACTTCTGATCGCTCCGACTTCGCTTGGAGTCGACGACGCTGCGAGCCGCGGGTCGGCTTCGTTGCTCGACGCCGCCGCTGCACGTGCAATGCACCGCGCAACTTCGCGGCCATTCGTTCAGCTGCGAGCGTTCGGTTGCGGAGTTGTGAGCGTTCGTCATCGGCAACGACGCGAACGACCTCTCCGAGCTTGTCGATGACGCGTTGACGCTCGGACTCGTTGAAGGCGGACGAGGTGGTGAGGTCGAGTGTCAACTCGACGCGGGTCGCCGCCTTGTTTGCATGCTGACCTCCTGGGCCACCCGACGCCGAGAAGGTCTCCTGCAACTCGTACTGGGGGATGCGGACTGAGTTCGTCACCACCAGCCGATCGTCGTACTCGCCACCCATCCACACATCATGGCCTGCGCGAGGTACTGCAGGCAGGACTGATTTCTGCGGGCCGCGTTCACCTACGGTCTGGGGATGGCAGATCTCAAGCTCGGATACAACACCGGATACTGGTCAGCAGGCCCGCCGCATGGTGCGCTCGAGGCAGTGCAGGAGGCCGAGAAGCTCGGTTTCAACTCGGTGTGGACCGCCGAGGCCTACGGCTCCGACGCACTTACGCCGCTCGCCTGGTGGGGCGCCCAAACCAAGACGCTTCAGTTGGGCACGGCAATTGCTCAGATGTCGGCGCGCACGCCGACCGCCATGGCGATGGCCGCACTCACCATGGACCACCTCTCTGACGGCCGCTTCATCCTCGGCCTCGGTGCATCTGGCCCCCAGGTCGTTGAAGGCTGGTACGGCCAGCCGTATCCGCGCCCGCTCGAACGCACACGTGAGTACATCGACATCGTGCGCCAGGTATTTGCCCGCGAGGCTCCCGTCGAGTACAGCGGCAAGCATTACCAACTGCCGTTCGACGGCGGCGCCAACCTCGGCAAGGCCCTCAAGCCAACTGTGCATCCACTGCGCAACGACATCCCGATCTACCTCGCCGCCGAGGGACCAAAGAATGTTGCTCTGTCGGCAGAGATCGCAGACGGCTGGCTCCCCCTGTTCTTCTCGCCGAAAGAAGACCGTTGGTACCGCGATCAGCTCGACGAAGGCTTCGCCGCATCGGGCGACCCGACCAAGAAGGATCGCTTCGAAGTGACAGCGACCGTGTCAATCGTGCCGGGCGACAACGTCCAGGAATGTGCCGACATGATCCGCCCCTTCCTTGCGCTGTACGCAGGCGGCATGGGCGCAAAGGGCGCGAACTTTCACTACGAGGTGTTCGAACGCATGGGCTACGGCGACGTCGCCGACAAGGTGCAGAACCTCTACCTCGAAGGCAAGAAGGCCGAAGCAGCTGCGTCGATCCCGCTCGAAATGGTCGAAGATGTCGCACTCGTCGGCCCGGCCGGAAAGATCAAAGAAGAGCTGAGCAAGTGGGAAGACAGCTGCATCACCGAACTGCTGCTCAGCGGCCCCGCGATGATGCTCCCCCACTACGCCGAACTGATTCTCGGCTAATGGTTGACCGGTCACACTGCGCCAGGCACAGTGTGACCGCCGTAGCCTGAGGCCGATGGCTCGCCACGACGTTCTCAATATCGAAGTCGACCGAGCGTCGCACGTCGAGATCGAGTTCGAAGACGGTGTCATTGCCCGCTTCGAACTGGCACCACTTCGCCTCGCCTGCCCATGCGCCGAGTGCAACTCGCGGCGCCAGAAGGGCCAACCCGTGAGCCAGTCGGTCATGGAAGGCGGCCCGATCTCAATCACCGACGCCGAACTCGCCGGCGCATGGGGGCTCAGCCTCGATTGGTCCGATGGCCACTCGACTGGCATCTACGCGTGGACCGTGATGCGCCAGTGGATGGACGAACGCGACGACGATGTCGACGATCCGGCCAACCGCAAGGTGTTCGGGAAACCCGTCGACGGCCCCATCCGCCGCGCCGACTGACTGGCAACCCTTGGATCCGAAGCCACTTTCCGTCACGTGCCCCGATCCAATCAAGCGCGGCTGGTTGCGGAACGACTGGCACGACCTGACCTTCCTGCATTGGCCGTACGAGCCCGACGCCGTCCAAGCACTGCTTCCTGACGGGCTGACCGTCGACACCTTCGACGGGAAGGCGTGGGTGTCGCTTGTCCCGTTCATGATGCGGCGGGCCGGCCCGACGTGCCTCCCGAAGCTGCCGTACGTGTCCGACTTCGAAGAAACCAACGTGCGGACCTATGTGGTTGACTCGCTCGGCAACCGGGCGGTGTGGTTCCTGTCGCTCGACTGCGTGCGACTCCCAGTTGTCTCATTCGCGAAAGTGCTGATCGGGTTTCCGTACTTCTGGGCCGACATGACGCTCGACATCGACGGCTCGAAAATCACGTACGCGACTCGACGTCGACGCTGGCCACGATCACCTGCAGCGCTCACCAACGTGAGCATCGACGTCGGCAAGCCAATCGAGCCGACCGAACTCGACGTCTTCCTCACCGCTCGTTGGGGAACGGTGGCGAAATCATTCGGTCGGCTGTGGTTCCACGCCGTCGATCACGAACCATGGACCTTCCACGACGCGACACTCATTGCACTCGATGATTCAGCGATGACCGCCCCCGGCCTGCCAACGCCGATTGGTGGACCGATCGTCCGCTGGGCTCAGCCGGTGCACGCCCGTTTCGCTCGCCCGGTCCGCGTCTGATTCAGAGCAGCGAGATGGGGAGATCGACGTGGCGAGCCCGCAGCCATTCGCCCAGCGCCTTCGCCTGCGCGTCTTGACGCGTTGACGCTGCGACGCCTTCGTCGAGGAGGTCGTGAATGACAAAGTTGAGTGAGCGAACGTTGGCCAAACGATGTCGGTCCACCTGTAAGTCTGCGGTTTCGGGCAGGAGCTCCTGGAGCATCTCGGTCGTCAGCTCGCTGTCGAGCCACTCCCACGCCTCATCGGAACGGGCGAACACGCCGAGGTTCGCATTGCCACCCTTGTCGCCCGATCGCGTACCGAAGACGGTGCCCAGCGGAACGTGTTCTGTCACACCGAGGTCTGACCTCGGCGTGACACGGGTGTCGACTGGCGGGACTGTCACACTTTGGTCTGACCGGAGTCTGACAGTGGATTCGATCTCGACCGTGTCGCCGCCGAGGATCGTGACGTACTGCGAGACAGCGTCGGCGGGGACGGTCGCCGGGCGGTAGACGCCGAAGGGCGACGCCGCGCCAGGCCCACCGCCGAGGCCGAAGTGACCAGGGATGGCAGCCAGTGCGGTATGCACCATGGCGTCGGAGAATGCTCGGCCGACTTTGCGCTCGTCGGGATCTTTGACGGTGAGACGCCAGATTGCTGTTGCCTCTTCCTGAGTTGCAGGGTCAGGCTTATTCGTAGGAATCACACGGCTAGTGACCGACTCGAAATCTTCGGGCCGATACGGGCAGGCGTCCCAGAATGCGGCCTTCGCCAGCTCAGCCTTCTCGGCGATGTCGAGGCCGGTGAGAGCGACGGTAAACGAGTTGCGGAAGCCGCCAAGCTGGTTCATCGCGACCTTGAGTGTCGACGGTGGCGCCTCGCCACGGGTCCCCGACACCTTCACTCGGTCAGGCGCGATCTGTTCGAGTTCGACGGTGTCGAAACGCGCGGTGACGTCGGGGCCAAGGTAGGCGGGGCTCCCGATCTCGTACAGCAACTGCGACGTCACCGTGCCGACCGAGACCTCGCCGCCGGTGCCGTCGTGCTTGCCGATAACCGATGATCCGTCAGCGGCGACATCGGCCCACGGGAAGCCAAAGCGGGCGCGGCCGCCGATCTCTTCGCGGCCTTCGATCTCGGTGAAGAACGAGTAGTTGCCGCCGGTGACCTGCGCGCTGCATTCGATGAGGTGTCCAGCGACGACACCACCCGCGAGCTGATCGAGGTCGGTCCGTTTCCACCCGTGGTGCCAAGCGGCCGGGCCGCACACAACAGCCGCGTCGGTGACACGGCCGGTGATGACAATGTCAGCCCCACGCGTCAGCGCGTCAACGATGCCAAAGCAACCGAGGTACGCGTTGGCACTGACATAAGCATCGAGGTTGCCCAATCGTGTCACGTCGGAGAATCCGGCGAACGGTTTGAGCGCTCCGCTCGCGGCCAGTTCGTGGATGCGCGGAAGGAGGTCATCGCCGTTGACGTAGGCGATCGTGGGTTTGAGGCCGAGATTGTCGGCAACGTCCTTGACCGCTTCGGCACAGCCGTCAGGGTCGAGGCCACCCGCGTTGGACACCACCTTGATGCCCTTCTCCAAGCAGGTGCCCATGACCTGTTCCATCTGTCCAACGAACGTTCGTGCGTAACCCTGCCCCGGGCGCTTTGCGCGGATACGGCTCAGGATGAGCATTGTGAGCTCGGCAAGCCAGTCGCCGGTGAGGACGTCGATCGGCCCGCCCTCAACCATCTCGAGCGCGCCGCTCGGCCGGTCGCCGAAGAAGCCTGAGCAGTTGGCGATGCGGATCGGGTCAGTCATCGTCAACGCTCCCGAGGCACAGAGTTGCGAAAGGGGCCTGACCCCATGCGTAATAGTTCATTCGACTGGCTCGAGCGCGACGAGAAGATCGCCCTGGTCGACTCGATCGCCGACAGCGAAGCGCACTTCGCCGACCGTCGCAGCTGAGGTTGCGGTGATCTTGTGTTCCATCTTCATTGCCTCAACCACCATCAGGACATGGCCTTCGCCGACGGTTTGACCAACTTCAACATAGACAGCAATGACAGTGCCGGGAAGCGGGCACACCGGGCCGCCGCCGGCGTCGTCCAGCTCGTGTTCTACGAATCGGGGCAACTGGGTGAAGACGACCGAACCCGCTGCACTACGTGTGCGTACTGCCGCGCCGTCGATGGACACGTCGACGCCATGTCGAACGCCATCAACCTCGATGACCTCACGCTCGTCGGTTCGCGCCAGAAGACGGACCGCAATTCGGCGGCGCTCATCGGTTTCCAGCGTCCCGTCATCGGTCGGCGTTGGCCAGGCTCCGATTGACACCGACGCAGTCGATCGCGAGTCGACAACGAACTCGACCTGATGGTCGATTGCACCATCGGTCCACGTCTAACGTTGCCCCTGGGTTCGGAGGGTGCGAAAACCGGAGGGTGCAAAACCTTGATGCTTGTCGTCGACTCGTGTTCGCCGCTCTTCAGCAAAGACCGCAGCAAGCAAAAGTGCCACCCGGTCGTCTCCGACGGGACCCGCTGGAGTGAGGACATCGGGATGCTCAGCGAGGTACGCCGTCGGCGTTTTTGCTGCGAGAAAGTCACGTTCACCGAGCGTTGCGACGAGCATGTCGATGTTCGTATCGACGCCCTTGACCTGCGACATGCGAAGTGCCCGGGCAAGCAAACGAGCTGCATCGTGGCGGGTCGGTGCGTATGCAATGACCTTTGCGAGGAGCGAATCGTAGTTCGGAGAAATCAACGCACCAGCGCGGATGCTGGTATCGGTGCGGACATCGTCGCTGACATCGAACGCAGTGATCTCGCCGGTCGACGGCATCCAGTTTGTCGCTGGGTTTTCCGCGACCACGCGCACCTCGATGGCATGGCCAGTGATGGTGACGTCGCCTTGTGAGACCGTCAGCGGTTCGCCCGATGCGACACGCAGTTGCATCTCGACGAGGTCGAAGCCAGTCACTTCTTCGGTTACCGGGTGCTCGACCTGGAGCCGTGTATTGACCTCGAGGAAATTGATCACCTGACCGTCGTCCGATTCGCCAACGA
>CALAHA010000435.1 GCA_937891565.1 uncultured Ilumatobacter sp.
GCAAGCCGTTACTGCGGCACCGTTCGTTGAGCTCGCCGAGCGCGTGCACAGTAGCTGCGCGGTCGTCGAGGTCCGACACGACGAGCAGCGCCGACGCACCGATGAGCGCTGCCTGGGCGATCAACGGGTCCGGATCAGCCGGGTCGTTGGTGATGCGGTACACCTCAACATCATGAATCTTCAGACCCAGCCGTTCAGCTGTTCGACGCGTCGCGCCCAGATCATCCACAGCATGTTCACCGGACAGTCGCAAACCGACACCGTCAAAACCTGCTGCCGCGGCCGCGTGGAGCAGCACGTCGGCGGGTTGGTCAAGCATCGATCCGGCGGCAAAATGCAATGTCAGATGTCGCTCGCTCACCGCAACATCCTAGACAGCAGCCGAAAGGCCCCATCATGATCGACGTCCACGCACACACCGTGCTTCCCGGAGTGATGGGATGCGCCGGACGTCACGGTCCCGAACTCGGCATCGGCCCGGAAGGTCGGCCACGTTTTCGCGCTGGCAACTACGTACTCGACGGCGTGGACTACACCGGCACCCCCTTCATGGACCCCGACGCCCGCCTTCGATTGAACGACCACCTCGGGATCGAACTGCAGGTGTTGTCCCCCAATCCGATCACCTACTTTCACCACATCGAGTCCGATGTGGCAGCCGAGTATTGCGAGTGGCACAACAAGGAACTTGCCAAGGTGGTCGGCGGGCATCCGGACCGGTTCCGGGGCTTCGCCCAACTCCCGATGCAGGACATCGACGCTTCGATCGCCGAATTGCATCGGGCTACAACGGACCTCGGGCTACTCGGCGCGTACATCGGTACAGATTTCGGAATCGACTTCGACGACGAGCGGCTCGATCCGCTGTGGGCTGCTGCCGTCGAACTTGACGTTCCGATCTTCATTCACCCGGCACCGTGGGGTATCGACGGCCCGCTGCGCGACGAACGGATCCGCAAGTACGACCTCGATTTGTCGCTCGGTTTCCTGTTCGAAGAGACGCTCGCCGTTGCGTGTCTGATCTACGGCGGCGTGTTGGACCGGCATCAGGATCTCGACATCTGTGTGTCGCACGGCGGGGGCGCCAGCGCGTACATGCTCGGTCGACTTGAGCACCAGGGACGGACCCGGCCCTGGGCTCGGGAACACCCGGTCGACTTCGCCGGTGCGATGCGACGCCTGTGGTTCGACAATCACGTGCACGACGATGATTCGTTGGCGTTACTCGAACGTAAAGTGGGCCGAGATCGCCTCGTGCTTGGCACCAACTTGGCCGGTTGGGATGCCCCGACCGAACCCGAACAGATTCCGTTCGTCGATGAGTACGACAGTAACGCTCGCCGCCTCCTGCGGCTTGACCGATGAACCGCGCTCGTCAGAGTTCGATGTCAACACCGTCGAGCTGCAACTTGATCGCCCCGCTCGGGCAGCCTCGAGCGATCCGCAGCAGAGCTACGTCGTCGGGGCGTTCGCCGGTGCGGTCGATGGTCGCGATCTCGTCGTCGTCGAACACAAAGAATTGCGGCGCGGAGGCCACACACTTGCCAGCGCTGACACATTCGTCGGTGTCGAGAACCACGTCATACTTCACAGAGACCAAATCGTAGTGCCGATCGCTGTCGTCACCGGTGCGGCGCGCGGAATTGGCGCCGCAATCTCGGATCGCCTCGCCAACGACGGCTTCGAGGTCGTCCGGCTCGACCTCGACGACGGCGCCGGAGTGCTTTCGTGCGACGTCTCCAATCACGCCGCAGTCGCACGCATCGCCGACGACCTGGGTCCGATCGATGTGCTGGTCAACAACGCTGGCATCTGGCGGTTCGGTCCAATCGAAACCGCCGATCCCGTCGACATCCAGCGAGTGTTGGCCGTGAACGTCGGCGGCACGTTTAACTGCACACAACTCTTCGGTCGATCGATGCTCGACCGGGGTGGCAGCATCGTGAACATCGTGTCG
>CALAHA010000436.1 GCA_937891565.1 uncultured Ilumatobacter sp.
TACTCGAAGACGTTGATCTCGAAATCGACGAGTCCGATATCGAGATGCAGGTCTTTCGTGCATCAGGTGCTGGGGGTCAGCACATCAACAAGACGTCGTCCGCAGTGCGCTACATCCACCATCCGACCGGTTTGGTTGCCACCTCGCAAGAAGAGCGCAGCCAACTCCAGAACCGCGAGCGTGCCATGGGTCGCTTGAAGTCGATGATTGCAGCCAAGGTCGAAGAAGACCGCCAGGCCGAACTCGACGCGATTGCCGGCAAGCAGGCACAGGTCGGGTGGGGCAGCCAGATTCGCAGCTACGTGATGCAGCCGTACCAGATGGTCAAAGACCTCCGGACCGAGATCGAAACAGCGAATGTCAGCGGGGTCCTTGACGGCGACATTGATTTCCTCATCGAAGGCTTCCTGCAACACAAGCGTGCACAGGGCGAACCCGAAAGCTGAACGGTCACCCTGAAATGGTCGCACTGTGCCAGGCGCAGTCCAGGCACAGTGTGACTGGACAGTTGCTGAGCCAGTCGTCACCAAAATTTGCGGCGAGGGTGCCTCGTTGCAGGTGTGCGACAGCGGTACTGTCGTAGCGCGCCGATCGGAATAACCCCGACGGCCCCCTCACCCATGATCCGTCTCGAAAACGTCACCAAGAGCTACTCCGCCGAGGTCGTTGCTGTGCGCGACGCTGGATTCGACATCGCCAAGGGCGAATTCGTCTTCCTTGTCGGGCCGTCCGGGTCTGGCAAGAGCACGCTGCTGCGCATGCTCAACCGCCAAGACCGGCCCGAGCGTGGAGCGGTGTGGGTTGCTGGTCGCAACATTGTCGATATGCCGCCTGGCCGTATTCCGCACTTGCGCCGCAATATCGGCAACATTTTCCAGGACTACAAGCTCTTGCTCGAAAAGACCGTGTTCGAGAACGTCGCGTTCGCCCAAGAGGTGATTGGTCGTCCGAAGCACGTCATCAAGCAGCAGGTGCCCGCCGTGCTGGAACTCGTTGGCCTGGCCGGCAAGGAAGATCGCCTGCCGCACCAACTGTCCGGCGGCGAGCAGCAACGTGTGTCGGTTGCCCGCGCCTTCGTTAACCGCCCGCTGATTTTGCTCGCTGATGAGCCGACCGGCAACCTCGACCCGGCGACCGGCGAAGGTATTATGCGCCTCCTCGACCGCATCAACAAGACCGGTACCACCGTGGTCATGGCGACCCACGACCAGCGAATCGTCAACACAATGCGCAAACGCGTGATTCAGCTCGACCGTGGCGTGATCGTTCGTGACCAGGCGCGCGGCGTCTACGAGTGAGGTAGCTCCCCCATGCTTTCACGCCTTCGATATATCTTCCGCGAGACTTTCGACAGTTTCCGCCGCAACGCCACGCTCACCGTGGCAGCCATCATCACTGCCGCAATTTCGTTGCTTGGTGTCGGCCTGACGCTGCTGAGTCAGCAAGGCTTCGACAACCTGCTCTCCAAGTGGGAGGGCGGCGTCGAAATGATCATTTTCGTCAATGCCGGAGCGACCGACGATCAGCTCGGCGTCATCGACACGGCGCTCGGCAATGCCGGTACGTTTGTCGAAGATTTTACGTATTGTGACGCCCCCTGCTCACTCAATGAGGCGCAGATTGTGCTTGCCGGAGAGCCGGGCACGCTTGCTCTGCTCGGCTTGAACAACATCCCGACTCAGTACAAGGTTGTTCCGACCGAAGGCACCGACGTCGAACTGCTTCGGCAGCTTGAGGGGGCATTCGCCGAGCTGCCAAACGTCTTTAACGTGCAGTTTGCCGAAGATCAGATCAGCCTGATTGGCCAGCTTCAAGACTTCTTCGGGTTCCGTCTTTTGTTGCTCTCTATCTTCTTGCTGTTGGCAGCGATCCTGTTGATTTGGAACACGGTTCGTACGGCGATTTTTGCCCGACGACGCGAAATCGAAGTGATGAAACTGGTCGGTGCGACCGATTGGTTCATTCGTGTCCCCTTCATGCTCGAAGGCTTGCTCCACGGCATCATTGGCGGCGTCCTCGCGAGTGGTGGGCTCTGGGCATGGAACAGCCAATGGACGAGCGGTGTCGGTGAATTCCCTGAGGGGAGTGGCTTCGCTGCGCTGGTCGTGACCGATGGTTACGACAAACAGGTGATGCTGATCATGCTGATCATCGGTGCCGCAGCGGGTGCCATTGGATCTGGCATCGCTGCAAGTCGATTTTTGGACGTCTAGCTCACTACGTTGCTCCCGCATGGAGTACACGCAGATCATTTATGACGTCGCTGACAACATCGCGACGATCACATTGAACCGGCCCGAGAAGCTCAATGCCTTCACGGGCACGATGATGTACGAGATGATCGACGCGTTCGACCAGGTTGACGCCGATGATGACGTGCGGGCGGTGATTGTCACCGGGGCGGGCCGAGCGTTCTGCGCTGGCGCAGATTTGTCTGGTGCTGGAGGCGAGACATTTGCCGAGGGTGGCAGCGATATCCAGACAGAAGCGGGTGTCCCACGCGACGGCGGTGGGATGGTGTCGCTGCGGATCTTCGAATGCACCAAGCCGGTGATCGGCGCGATCAACGGCGCCTCGGTCGGCGTGGGCGTCACGATGACGTTGCCGATGGACTTTCGACTTGCGAGCGAGCACGCGAAGTTTGGCTTCGTGTTCGCCCGGCGCGGCATCGTGCCAGAAGCGTGCTCGTCGTACTTCCTGCCGCGCATCGTGGGGATCAGCCAGGCAGCCGAATGGTGCTACACCGGCCGCGTCTTCTCGGCTGATGAGGCACTTGCAGGTGGGCTCGTCAGAAGCGTGCACGCCGGAGATGATCTGTTGCACGCAGCCCGAGCCATCGCCACGGAAATCGCGCAGAACACAGCGCCAGTGTCGGTGGCCCTGACTCGCCAGATGCTGTGGCGAATGCTCGGTGCCGATCATCCAATGCAAGCGCACCGCGTCGATTCGCGCGGCATTCTGTCGCGCGGGTCAAGCGACGATGCGCGTGAGGGTGTCACCAGCTTCCTTGAGAAGCGAGTTCCTGTGTACCCAATCAAGGTCAGTAACGGTCTGCCAGACATCTTCCCCGACTACATCGAGCCAACATTCGACTGAGCGAGGGTTTCGCAGCCGAGGAAGTCTTCGCCTCAGTCTGATCGAACATCTCTCTTGCGCCCTAGCGTGGTCTTTGTGGTTGACGCAGCTCCTTCGTTGTTTTCGAGAGTCGGATCGACTGACGAGGAACGGGTCGCGTTCTTCGAGCGTCTTGTCGATGCCTTCTACGAAGGTGTCGCCACCGATGATGTCTTACTCCCGCTCTACCCCGAGCAACCTGACCTGACTGGTGCACGGCACCGCCTCACGTTGTTCCTCGCTCAGTACTGGGGCGGCCCGCAGACCTACATGGAAGAGCGCGGGCACCCGAAGCTCCGGATGCGGCACTTCCCGTTTCATGTCGGCCCGCTTGAGCGCGACCGTTGGTTGGTGCACATGGCGGCGGCAGTCGAACGCACCTGTGCTGACCAGCCGATCGGCCAAGCAATCGCTGGCGAAATGATGGCGTATTTCGTGCCGGCCGCCGAACACCTTCGGAACGACACCGGCCTTCCAATTACCTCGGCGAGCTATCCGCGGGCTTGACCACACGCCAAAACGCCAGCGAGTTGTACATTCGACCCTGACATGGCTGCCATCGACGTCACCGACCTACACAAGCACTACGGCTCAAATCACGCTGTTGACGGAGTGTCGTTCCACGTTGACCAGGGCGAGATCTATGCCTTGCTCGGCGAGAACGGTGCTGGGAAGTCGACCACGGTCGAAATCCTTGAAGGACATCGTGAGCCGTCATCGGGCGCGGTGAGCGTGCTCGGCGTTAATCCGGCGAAGGCCGATCGGAAATTCCGCGACCGCATTGGCATCGTGCTCCAGTCGTCAGGAGTCGAAACCGAGTTCACCGTGCGCGAAGTGATCGATCTGTACTCGAGCGCCTACAGCAATCCCCGCTCGCTCGACGAAGTCGTTGGATTGACTGGGCTCGACGAGAAAGTCGACGAGCGAGTCGGATCGCTCTCGGGTGGCCAGAAGCGACGAGTCGACCTTGCGCTTGGGATTGTCGGTCGCCCTGAAATGCTCTTTCTCGATGAGCCGACCACGGGGTTCGACCCATCAGCGCGGAGGAAGTCGTGGGACCTCATTGAGGCCTTGATCGCTGACGGCACCACCGTGCTCTTGACGACTCACTATCTCGACGAAGCGGAGCATCTCGCCGATCGGGTCGGTGTGCTGATGCAGGGCCGCATGGTGGCTGAAGGCGCACCAGCTGAGCTGATCAACCGGCTGAGCGGGACGATTGTGTCTTTTGACGTGCCGGACTCGATCTCGCTCGACGCAGCGGCGGGCACGTTCGCCGAAGTGCTGGGTGCACAGGTGAGTATGTCGGGCCGTCTCGTCGAGGTCCGTGTCGATCAGCCGACCGTTGCGGTCCATCGCCTCACCGGTTGGGCCATCGAGCAGTCGCTCGAACTGGAAGGACTGAGTGTGCGACGGGCATCGCTCGAAGATGTGTTCCTCGAACTGACTGGGGAGTACGGAGTGGGGAGCGGGTCGTGAGCGGCTTCGCGTCGAATGCTTCGCTGGTGATCCGCCAGACGCGTTACCAACTGAAGTTCTTCACCCGCGTACCAATCGCGTTGTTCTTCACGCTCTTGCTTCCCATCGTCATGCTCATTCTGTTCAACGCGCTGTTTGGGAACGACTCCGTCTGCGGCGACGATGCCTGCACACCGGGCAACCGCTGGCCGGTCAGCCAGTTTTACACCGGCGGTCTCGCCGCCTACACCGCGGTGTCGGCCACCTTCACCAACCTCGCGAACATGGTGCCACTGCGACGCGACGAGGGAGTGCTGAAGCGGTGGCGGGGCACGCCGCTGCCAACCTGGACCTACATCGCCGGATTCGTGCTTTCGGCAGTCGTCATTGCGATGGTCGGTGTGCTGCTGATGCTGACGATGGGTGTTGTCCTGTATGACCTGTCAATCGATTGGGCCAAGATGCCCGCAGCCGTGTTGACCTTTATCGTCGGCGTGGCGTCGTTCGCAGCGCTTGGGATGGCGCTGGCATCGCTGGTGAAGTCGGCCAGTTCGGCTTCGGCTGCGGCAAATGCGGTGATTTTGCCGCTTGCATTCATTTCCGACGTGTTCGTGGTGAGTGACCGCAAGAACAGTTTCTTAAACTCGGTCGGCAACTTCTTTCCGCTGAAGCCGTTCGTCAATGCTTTCCAAGACTGCTTCTCACCCATTGTTGATGGTCCAGCGTTCAACCCGGGGTCGCTTGCTTTCGTTGCAGCATGGGGTTTTGTGGGTTTGACCATTGCGCTCAAGAAGTTCCGCTGGGAGCCGAGCGGTTCAGCGCCTCGCGGCCGTCGATCACGAGCAGCAGCAGTTGAGGCCGCCGGCTGATCCCTAGGAGTAGACGATTGTGCGGTGGCCGTGGACCGCGACCTTGTGCTCGAGGTGAGCTCGGACCGCTCGCGAGAGCACGAGTGTCTCGACGTCACGGCCCCGAGCGGTGAGCTGCTGAACGTTCTCACGATGCGTTACATGAGCTGTGTCCTGAGCGATG
>CALAHA010000437.1 GCA_937891565.1 uncultured Ilumatobacter sp.
CCGGTTCGCCAATGCGTTTCCAGACGGCGTCGAGGTAGTTGGCCACGACCGCACCGAAAAGTGGCCCAACCTCGGGCGACGTCAGGAAATCTCCGCGCCGACCAGCATGGCCTCCGTCGGGCTTGGTGTAAAACCCGGCCTCGCCGTACAGGGCGTCTCGCATGAACTCGTCGAAGGGAACCACCCGGCCGAGTCTTCCCGAAAACCAGTCGCGATCGCTCGCTGCGCGACGAATCCGTCCAGATTCTGGAACGCGCCGGCCGCACGTCGCCGCGCTGAGCCAAGCTGTGTGGTGTGAGCTGCCTGCGGATAATCGGATTGTAAAGTGCGGTCAGCGGGCTGTTGGGTGCCCGCGGCGTCGCCCCGGACACGACCGTGGCGAGCGACCTGGAATCTGTGCCGGGTCAGCCGCCGGCGTCGACGACGACCAGTTCGGTGGTGCCCGTGAGGTCTTCGAGGTCGCCGAAGTTGGCAACCGACTGCGGGTACACACCGACGACAAGGGTGCCGACGAGGGTAAGGCCAAGAGCTGCCTTGATCGGGCTGGGTGTATGGATCGGGCTGGTGTCGCCGTCAGGAGCGTCGTCCATCCAGACGGTCCGCAGCACCTTCATGTAGTACGCCGCCGAGATGACCGTGTTGACCGCGGCGATCGAAGCCAGCACGTACGCCCAGCTGCTCTGAGCATCGAGCACGGCCTTGAAAGCGTTGAACTTGGCGAACCAGCCACCGAGCGGTGGAATGCCAGCGAGTGAAGCGAAGAACATCGTGACCAGCACCGCCATGCCAGGTGCATAACCAAAGAGGCCGCCGAAGCTAGAAATTTCGCCGCTGCGAGTCTTGCGACTGATGGCGATCACGGTGGCGAACGCACCGAGGTTCATAAAGCCATAGACGAGCAGATAGACGACCACCGCGTTGAGGGCGGAGCCTGACGCATTTGCCTCGCCGGCGAACGCCAGGGGCATCAAGATGAAGCCGCCCTGGCTGACCGAGGAGTAGGCCAGCATGCGGACGATGTTGGTTTGGCGCAGGGCGAGCACGTTGCCAACCGTCATCGTCAGTGCGGCGAGGACCCAAATGAACGGCTGGTAGACGTCCGAGGCGTTCGGGAATGCCAAGTAGATGATCGTCACGAGGGCAACGAAGCCAGCAGCCTTGGAAGCAACCGACAAGAACGCAGTGACTGGCGTCGGTGCACCTTCGTACGTGTCAGGCGCCCAGGTATGGAACGGGACCGCCGAAATCTTGAAGGCGAACCCGGAGATGACGAACACCACCCCGACGACTTCAATACCGCTGAGGTTGCCGTCGACGAGCGTGGCACCGATCTCTGTGAGCAGCGTCGAATTGGTGGCGCCGAACAGCAGGCTCATGCCGTACAACATGATCGCCGAGGCGAACACGCCGAGCAGGTAGTACTTCATACCCGCTTCGTTCGACTTGGGATTGCGCTTGTTCCAGGCAGCCAA
Organism: uncultured Ilumatobacter sp.; assembly: GCA_937891565.1. Taxonomy (GTDB): domain Bacteria; phylum Actinomycetota; class Acidimicrobiia; order Acidimicrobiales; family Ilumatobacteraceae; genus Ilumatobacter_A. Next base: position 1,473 of record CALAHA010000437.1, read on the forward strand.
CATGTAGGCCGGAATCGAGAGCAGTTCGAGGGCGACGAAGATCGAGACGAGGTCACGCGACGAGGTCATCATCACCATACCGAGCACCGAGCACAGCATCAAGACGTAGAACTCGCCCTGGTAGTAGCTGCCCTCTTCAAGTTCGGTCTGACTCATCAAGATCACCACGTAGGCAACCAATAAGAAGAACCCCTTGAGGACAAGGGCGTACTCGTCGATCACATAGCGACCGCCGAACATCGACCGAGAATCGTCACCGATCACGAAGAGCGTGACGACTGGAACGAGCGCCCCGAGCATGACGAATCCCGTGAGCGTGGCGAGGACCCATTTCTTGGAGTCGGCCAGGCTGAGATCGAGCAGCAAAATAATGTTGATGCCGAGCACGAGCACGAGTTCAGGCGCGATTGCATGCCAATCGATCGTTGGCGCGACCCAGTCGGTTGCTTGGGCGAACAAGGAAGCGAGCATCAACCCAGTGATTTCCCGAGGGTTTGAACCATCTGTGTGACCGCAGGGTCCATCACCTTGAACATCAGTTGTGGGTACACACCAAAGACGACGATGGCGATGAGGAACGGCGTCCACGCCATCCACTCGGTGGGCCGGACGTCTTCGATGTCGGAGTCGTGGTCAGCGTCGGCGTGCTCACCGGCACCTGCGCTCAGGCTGTGGGCCGCGCCACCCGAGAACTCGGCCGGCGGCTGGCCAAACGCAGTGCGCTGGTACAGCCACAGCAGGTATGCCGCAGCAAGCACAGTGCCGACGGCTGCGATGACCATGCAGACTCGGAAGAGCACTTCGTTCAGACCGAAGCCCGGCTGGTACGCCGACAAGATAGCGGGGAACTCACCCCAGAAGCCAGCGAGGCCGGGCAAGCCCAGCGATGCCATCGACGCGAAGCCGAGGATCCAGCCCATCTTCGGCATCTGGATCAGCATGCCCCCCAGCCGGCTGATCTCGAGCGTGTGGAAACGGTGTTTGACTGAACCAGCAACGAAGAAGAGCATGCCGGTGATCAAGCCGTGAGCAACCATGCCGAACAGTGCTGCGTTGATGCCGAACTCGGTGAGCGTTGAGATGCCGAGCATCACGTAGCCCATGTGAGCAACCGACGAGAAAGCAATCAAGCGCTTCATATCAGTCTGTGCCAAGCAACCGAGTGCGCCGTAGATGATGCCAATGACGGCAAGGATCGCAATGGCCGGTGCCCACGCCTTCGCGCCCTCGGGCAGCATCGGGATGGCAATGCGGACAAAGCCGTAGGTTCCCAACTTCAGCAAGATCGCGGCCAGGATCACCGAGCCCTGTGTCGGTGCCTGGGTGTGAGCGTCAGGCAGCCAGGTGTGGAACGGGAACATCGGCACCTTGACGGCGAACCCGAGGAACATGCCGGCAAAGATCCAGATCTGCACGTCGCGGTCGACACCAGCACCCATCTCGATGAGATATGCGAATCCGAAGCTTTCGCCACCGGTCTGGAAGAAGAGGGCGAGGAAGGCAACGAGCATGAATGCCGAGCCGAACATCGTGTAGAGGAAGAACTTGAGCGATGCGTACTGGCGATCTTCGCCACCCCAGACACCGATCATGAAGTACATCGGGAGCAGAACAACTTCGAAGAAGACGAAGAACAGGATGAGGTCCTGGCTGATGAACGTGCCGGCCATACCAGTTTGCAACACAAGCATCAAGATGTAGAACGCCTTGGGGTTGCCTGCGTCAGGCATGTTGTCCCACGTGTAAATCATCACGAGGAACGTGACGCACATCGACAGGAAGTACAGCGGGAGGCTGATGCCGTCAAGGCCGATCGTGTAACCGGAGCGGATCACTTCAATCCACTCGGCGTCGACGGCGAACTGCAGCTTCTCGCTTTGGGAGTAGTCGAACTGCGTGAGCGTGTAGATGCCCACGAGCAGCGTTGCCCCGGCGGTGGCGATGCCGACGCTCTTGACGCCGGACTCGTCGTCCTTGGGCCAGAGCATCATCACCAGCACACCGACGAGCGGCAAGAAGGTGCCGAGCGTCAGCAGGAAGTTTTGATCTGTCAGTGTTTCCATGATTCTGTTTCTCTCAGCTCACGTTGAGGATGACGAGGACGATGGCGCCAACAGCGGCGGCACCAAAGAGGAGCGATGCGTAGTGGTTGATTCGGCCCGACTGGATGGGCTGGAGGCCGTGGCCGGTCTCCGAAGCAATGGATCCCGATGCGTTCACTGCACCATCGACGAGTTTCTGGTCGATGTTTTTGTACACGAATTCACCGGCGCGCTTACCGCCCGCTCCGACGCCGTCGACTGCCGCGTCAATCACGTTCTGGTTGAACCAGTAGGTGGCCTTGGCGAGCGGTCGAGACACGAAGTAGACGAACACGTTTTGGTACAGCGCATCGAGGTAGTACTTGTTCTTAAGGAACAGGTAGCCACCGCGAGCGATGCGGGAACGCTCGGTCAGGCCCACCAGCTTCGGATGCTTGTTCTTGTAGAAAGCGATACAGAATCCAATTGCAGCGGCGTAGCCCATGGCAACGACGCCAAGTGAAAGCAGGATCTTGCTGAGCGTCGGAACGGCATGCGACACAGCCGGGAAGTAGCAAACAGTGCCGACTTCAGGAGTCGAGCGACCGCAGCCTGCTTTCTCGCCACCAGCGGCGGGCACGAAGCCGGCTGCCTCGTTCGGCACGAAGCCGGGCTCAAGCAACTGCACCGATTCGCCTGCATGGCCAGCGACGATGTCGAGAGACACAGCTTCGGCCCTGGGCTCGACGTACTCCTTGATCAGCTCAACACCTTCACCGAGGTTGAGCCCCAGGGCGTCACCAGCGAGCGGGGTCGGGTTCGCAAAGCCGGCTGTCAGTGCCAAGACGGCGAGGATGACGATCGGTATGAGAATCAGCTTGCCGGACTCGTGCGGGCCGTGATCACCGTGATCGTCACCGTGATCACCGTGATCGTCACCGTGATCGTCACCGTGCGCTGCGGCTGCGCCGAGCGACTTCGGCGCTGCACCTGCGGTGACAAGTTCACGGTCGATCGTGGCGGCGGTCACGAGCGTCTCGCGGTGCTCGGTGGCGTAGCCGTGATCGGCGTCATGGTGGATGCCGGCAGCGGCACCACGCGGGTCACCAAAGAAGGTGAGGTAGGTCGCACGGGTCATGTACATCGCCGTGAGCGCTGCACCGAACAGACCGACCCAGAACAAGAACGTGTAGCCAGCGTCGCCGACATTGTCGATGATCTCGTCCTTTGACCAAAAGCCAGCGAACGGGATGACACCGGTGAGGGCGAGCGTCGAGACGCACCAGGCACCGAACGTGATCGGCATGAACTTGCGCAGGCCACCCATGTCCTTCTTCATGTC
>CALAHA010000438.1 GCA_937891565.1 uncultured Ilumatobacter sp.
TCAGCGGCTGCTGCGCAAGATGTGCGATAACTGCCGTGAGCCCTACATGCCGGGTGCCGAAGAGCTCGCGGTGTTCCGCCAGCACTCGGGCGGTTCCGAAAAGACGCAGTTCTTCCATGGCGCCGGTTGCAGCTACTGCTCAGGCACCGGCTACCGCGATCGCGTTGGCATTTACGAACTCCTCAAGATCACCCCCGAGATCCGCCGCCTGATCGTTGGTTGGGCAACCACTGAAGAGCTTCGCCGTCTGGCAGTTGCTCAAGGTATGCGGACGATGCTCCGAGAAGCAATGCAGAACGTCGAAGACGACGTCACCACTATCCAGGAAGTTGTGCGAACTCTGTTCGCTCACTGATCTGGCCCATGATCCAGCTGATGATGCATCAGAGTCAGCAGAGAAACTGAAATGCCAAAGTTCGCATACGCCGCAATTGACGCGCAGGGCGCCGCCGTCGAAGGCGTGACGAAGGCCAACACGATTGGCGCAGCGCGTTCGATCCTCGTTGATCAGAACCTGTTCCCCACGAAGATCGAAGAGCGTCGCGGGATGCTCGACTTCGAGCTCACGGCAGAGAAGGTCAAGAAGAAGGAGCTGATGCACTTCACGCGTCAGCTGGCGGTGTTCGTGAAGGCTGGCATCCCGTTGACCGACGCGCTGCTCACGATCGGTGATGAAAGCGAAGACGTTGCGCTGCGCCGTGCCCTCGGCAAGATCATCGACGAGCTCCGCAACGGCGGGCTGCTTTCGGTGGCTGCCAACAATCACCCCGAAGTCTTTCCCGAGTACTACGTCGGCATCCTGCAGGCTGCGGAGCTGACGGGCAAGCTCGACGATTCGCTTGAAGCGCTTGCCGGCTATCTCGAGCGTGAGATCGACACCAGGGCCAAGGTGGTGTCTGCACTGTCGTACCCAATGGTTGTCATGGTCATGGCATTCGGCACAGTCCTCGTGCTCGCCGGCTACGTGCTCCCGCAGTTCAAGCCGCTTTTCGAAGAACTCGGTGCCGACCTGCCGCTCCCGACCCGGATGATGTTGTTCGTCTCACGGTTCTTTACTGACCTGTGGTTCGTGACGGTCGCCTTCTTCATTGTCCAGTTCGCAGTTCTCCTGTTCTTCATGAAGACCGAGAAGGGCCACCAGCTCCGCGACCGGCTCGTCTTGAAGATCCCGATCATTTCCGGCATCGTCGACTACGCAATCCTCGAACGGTTCTGCCGCATTCTCGGCGCCATGGTGCGTGCGGGTGTGCCGCTGCCAGAAGGGCTGAAAACAACGACCGACGCCACCAGTAACGCGGTGTACAAGGAACGCCTCGAAGTCGCTCGTGCCCACATGCTCGAAGGCAAAGGCTTCTCCCAGCCACTCATTGATACCGAACTGTTCCCTGGCGCTGCCAAGCAGATGTTCAAGGTCGGCGAAGAGACCGGTACGTTGGACGAGCAGCTCCATGTTGCATCGATCTACTTCGACCGTGAGCTCGAGAGCCGCATCAAGAAGTTCACGACGATGTTCGAACCGATCATGATCGTGTTCGTCGGCGTGATCGTCGGCTTCGTCGCCATCGCCCTCGTGTCTGCCATGTATGGCGTCCTCGGTGGCATCAAGGAAAATGGCTGACCCGGCCGCCCGGATCAGCGAGCAAGAACCAGATCCACGAAATGCTGTCCGATGAACACCGCAATGACGGTGCCGAGTGCCAAGAAGGGCCCGAACGGCAGTGCTGTCTGCTTGCCCGCTTTGCCGCCGATCATCGCGCCGATACCGACCACTGCACCGAGGATGAATCCAAAGAACATGCCGGGCGCCACGATGCCCGGGTTGAGGTAGCCGAGGTACATCCCGAGCAGCGGCGACAGCACGACATCGCCCCAGCCCATGCCCTGCGGGCTGCCGTAGTAGACGCTGCTGCCCCAATAAATCCCGCCGATCAGCGCCAGGGCGATGCCGGCGCCGAGCGCCGCCATCCACATGCGTTCCGGCTCACTATTGACCAACGCCGCAACGGCCAGCGCAATCGCACCGAGGCCGGTACCCCACAGGGTGATTGGTCGGGGCAATGTCTGGGTGTTCAGATCGATCCAGCTCTGCACGACCAGCGTCGCTGCCAAAATGCAGAACGCCGGAAGCACCGCATCGTCACGGAACTGGAGCGCGAAGATCACGAACAGCATGGCAGTCGCCAGTTCCAAGACGAGCGGCTCGATGCCGATCTTGGTTTTGCACTGCCGGCATTTGCCGCGCAACACGAGCCAGCTGAGGACCGGGACGAGGTCGAGCGGTCCGAGGCGCAGCCCGCAGTTGCCGCATCGGCTCGGCGGTGCAACCACCGAGCCGCCCTGCGGCACGCGTTCAGCAACCACGGTCAAGAACGATCCGATCAGCAAGCCCATCAGGGCAGCAATTGGAAGCAGTACTTCAAGACTCATCACGACCTTTCCATCCAGACGATTTGCCAGACCATTTGCCAGACCATTTGCCAGACCATTTCAACGCACCACGAGCGGCCAGCGATGGCCTCAGCGGGAGAATAGCGAACCATGTCCGAACCAGACCCGATGCTCATGTCGCTGCTTCATGCGACCGTCAACTCAGGCGCATCCGACCTCCACCTCACCGTCGACCGGCCCGCCACGGTGCGCCGCGACGGCGTGCTCGTTGGCTTCGAGAACGTCCCGGTGCTCACCGCCCAAGAGATCGATCGAATGATCTTCTCGTTGCTCGACGATCGCCAGAAGGCCGAACTCGAGAAAGAGAAGCAGATCGACTTTTCATTCGGTGTGCCCGGCATAGGTCGGTTCCGCGCCAACGCTTTCAGCCAGCGCGCTACATATGCAATCGCATTGCGTGTCGTGCCGTTGCGCGTTCGATCGCTCGAAGAACTCGGTGCTCCAGCGGCGTGCTTGGCCTTGCTCAACAAGCCCTACGGCATTGTGCTCGTCGTGGGCCCGACTGGCTCCGGCAAGTCAACGACGTTGGCTGCAATGGTCGACCGAATCAACGAGACCAAGCCACTCCACATCCTCACCATCGAAGACCCGGTGGAGTATTTGCACCATCACAAAATGGCAATGGTCAACCAGCGCGAAGTCGGCACCGACGTTGCAACCTTCGGTGCGGGCCTGAAGAGCGCGCTCCGTGAAGACCCGGACGTCATCTTGCTCGGCGAGATGCGCGACCTCGAGTCGATGGAAATCTCCCTGTCCCTCGCAGAAACTGGCCACCTCGTGTTCGCCACGCTGCATACCAACGACGCAGCGCAAGCGCTCGACCGCATCATCGACGTGTTCCCGGCCGAACGCCGTGACCAGATTCAGATCATGCTCGCCGGTGCGTTGATGGGTGTCATCTCCCAGCGACTCCTCCCGGCCATCGGCGGCGGTCGTGTCGCCGGCTACGAGATCATGATTGCCAACGAAGCCATCAGGAACCTGGTCCGTGAAGGCAAATCACGCCAGCTGCGCAACATGATTGCAACGGGCGCTGCCGACGGCATGCAGACCATCGAGATGGACCTCGCACGCCTCGTTGCTGCCGGCCTCATCTCGATCGAGACGGCGACCGAATCAAGCCAGTACCCGAAGGAGGTCCAGGCCCAGCTCGCCACCGCACGTGCGCAGCTGCAGGCCCAGGCAACCATGGCCACCGGCCAGGCCGGCTCGTCCGGTTCGGGCACCTACCACGGCGCCCAGCAGGGCGTCACAGCCTGACAGAGCGTCACCAACCGCAAGCGAGAGCCACATGGCCGTCAAGAAACTCCCCTACAAGAACCTTGCTGGCATCACGCCGTGCCCTGGCGGCTGGCTGGTGCTGCCCGCCCGTTTGGCAGGAATCACCATCTCGGCTGAGGACGCGTTTGTCGTGCCTCGCCTGGTTGAGGTGCTCGACTATCGACCGAGGTTCGAGGCTGCCGGGATCAACATCCCGATTGGCCTCAACGAAACGCCCAACGGCAGGTTCCGGCCCGCCGAGCTCGAAGCACGAGAGTTCGTTGGTTGGCCACGATCAGTTGGCATCAACGGCGTCCCGAGCCGCGCTGCGATGCGCGCCGACTCGCCTGCAGAAGCAGCTGAGATGGAGCCATGGATGACGCGCCACGATCGCCGGCGCCTGCGCTGGCTGAAAGAAGCCGAGCGTGAAATCCAACCGTTCCATGCACGCAGCTGGTTCTCAGCCAACCCCGACGTCTCATTCACGCAAATGAACAATGAAGAGCCGTTACAGACCTCGCCCCACCACGAAGAGGGCCGGGTCGAGCGTCTCGAACTCATCCGAACACAACTCCCTGGCGTCGACGACGTGATCACTCGCGTGCCGCCGGACGGCGCAGCGCCGGTCCACATGCTGCAAGTGGCAGCCATGCTCTGGACTGCTCGACGCGGTTCCGGCCGCGCGATTTCCCGCATGCCCCTCGACCCCGTCTGGGATACCGAAGGCTTGCGAATGGAAATCGTCAGGTAGGGCCAGATCGCCCGAATACTGCGTTGCGAGAGCTCCTCATTGAGCAAGCTCAACTTCGTCGCCTCGCGCCTTGTCCTCGAACGATCTGATCCCCACCTGACGAGATGGTGTGCTCGGGTTCATGCTTCCTTGACCTCGACCTTGAACCAGCCGGGCAGCGCAAGCCCGCCGATGGGGCTGTTGACCGTGGGCGGCGGCAATGTTTGCAGTGCTGGGCTGTCGGGCTGGGGTTCGAAGAGCGAGGTCATGGCTTCGGCGAGTGCCTTTTGCCGGATCAAGCACTCGCTGATGCCGGCCTTGAGGGCTTCGACTGTTTCCTCGAGCGTGTTCAGCCGGGTATCAATGTCGGTCGGCACGCCACCGAAGCTCGGTGCGTCTCCGGTGACCAACATCCGGTCGGTGCGCTCACGCTCGATCAACTGGGTGAGCCGACTCTCGGCCCGCACCGTCTCTGACTTCGACTCGGCTCGGACCAGTTCGATTTGCTCTTGCGCAATCTGGGCATACGTCGCCATTGACGTGAACTGGCTGTGGATCTGCTGTTCGGCCTGGCCCACACGGTCGCGCAGCGTGTCGAGCTGTGTGTTGTGGTCAGCGGCCGCTTCGTCGCCGAAGAAGTCGTCGATCGCCGGACCCGTTTCGTTCGAGTCGAGGATGTCTTTGGTCTTGCCAAACATGTGGGCGTCCTGGTGGGGTGCGATGTAGGCATCATCCGCTGCGATGCGTCTAGGAACGTATCGGCATGAGTGCCGACGGCCTTG
>CALAHA010000439.1 GCA_937891565.1 uncultured Ilumatobacter sp.
TGCCGTCGATCGAGAGGCCCATCATGGAACCCCCGACATGGTCGGCGTGGTAGTGAGTCGCAAGGACACCGGTGACAGCCATGTCCTCAGCAGCGACCAGGTCGATGAGCTCACCGGGGGAGTACGCCGGGTCGACGAGAACGCAGTCGCCGGTTACTCGGTCGCCGATCGCGTAGACGAAGTTGACCATCTGTTGGGCGAGCTGGTCTCCCCGAGCGAAGTCGCGTCCGGATAAGAACTGACGGAAGTAGAGGCGATCGTTGTCGGGTGCGATGTTCACGGGGCCCAGCGTACGCTCCACGACCATGCCGACCAATGACGGGCCAGAACAGATTCGATACGGGGTGATCGGCACTGGGATGATGGGCATTGAGCACATCCACAACATTCTGGCCCTCGAGAACTGCGTGGTCACGGCTGTGGCCGACCCGGAGCCCACCTCGCTGCTCTTGGCACGTGAGGCAGTGGGCCCCGACATGCCACTCGCTACGTTCTCGACCGCACAAGAACTGATTGCAGCCAACTTGTGTGATGCTCTCGTCATCGCATCGCCGAACCACACGCACCACGACGTGCTGATTCCCTGTATCGAGTCCGGCCTGCACCTGCTGATCGAAAAGCCGCTGTGCACCACGCTGGATGACTGCCGCGAAATCGTCGACCTCGTCAGCGATCGGCCCACCTCGCAAGTGATCTGGATGGGGCTTGAATATCGATACATGCCGCCGTTGCAGCGGGTGATGTCCGAGATTGCCAAGGGCACCGTCGGCGACGTCAAGATGGTCGCAATTCGTGAACATCGATTTCCGTTTCTCGTGAAGGTCGGCAACTGGAACCGGTTCAGTAAAAACACCGGGGGCACATTGGTTGAGAAGTGCTGCCACTTTTTCGACCTGATGATCGAAGCGACGGAGAGCCGACCCGTGCGCGTCTACGCTTCTGGGGCCCAGGACGTCAACCACCTCGATGAGGTGTATGACGGCAAGCAATCCGACGTACTCGACAATGCCTATGTCATTGTCGACTTCGCCAACGGGAGCCGGGGTTTGCTCGACCTCTGCATGTTTGCTGAGGCCAGCAAGAACGAGCGTGAGATTGTTGTCACGGGAACCGCCGGCAAAGTTGAGGCGCTTGATACCGAGAGCATTGTCCGGATCGGCGTTCGGACCAAAGATATTGTGAGCGGGGTGAATGTCGTGACCGAGGAGAAGATCGTCGACAGTTCGATCAAGCATCAGGGGCTGCACCACGGTGCGAGCTACCTGGAGCACCTCGACTTTGCCGCTGCGATCCGTGCCGGCGAACCGGCCGCGGTGACCGTGCTGGATGGCCTCTGGTCGGCCGCAATTGGTTTCGCTGCGCATCTCTCGCTTGACAGTGGCATGCCCGTCATGATCGATGATCTTGCCCAGGTTGGCGGATTGGAGTTTCGTCCGTGAGCCGGTTGACGGAATTGACAGCCGGTCAGCCGATCATCTTTGGCGGCGATCGAGTCACCCACGTATCGAACGAGCTGGCAGCGGCGTTCGTTGACGGCGATCGACTTGTGGTCGTCCAGGCTGACGGAGCGCTCCTGCACATCCCCGCGGCTGAACATCAGCTCGTCGAAGCTGCTGTTGGCCGTGCTGCTCGTGGGTTTGCCCAGCTGTCGGACTCCAGCGACGCCCAGATCACTCACTTCTTCGATCGGTTTGCGGACTTGCTTGGCGACGATGCGGTCTTTGCTCCGATCGCCAAAGCCAATGCTGGCGACGTCGATGCGACCCGGAAGCGGGGCCGTTCGACGACTCGTCTGGTGCTTGGCGAATCGATGCGAACCGACATGATCGACGGGCTCCGGGTCTGGCGCGATGCCACGATGGGCCGCGATGTGGCACTGCACACTGTCGAACACGACGGATGGTCGGTCGAGGCACGCCGTGCGCCGCTTGGTGTTGTTGGTTTCGTGTTTGAGGGCCGTCCAAACGTGTTTGCTGACGCCTGTGGTGTGGTGCGGACCGGCAACTCGGTTGTCTTCCGCATCGGTTCTGATGCATTGGGCACGGCGCGAGCAATCGTTCAACATGCCCTTGAACCTGCGCTTGACGAAGCAGGGTTACCGAGTGGCCTCGTGCAACTTGTCGACTCGGCTGCGCACGCGGCAGGTCACGCATTGTTCAGCGACCAACGCCTTGCGCTCGCTGTGGCGCGGGGCTCCGGCCCTGCCGTCGCGCAGCTTGGTGCTGTGGCTGCCCAGTCCGGCGTGCCAGTCAGCTTGCACGGCACGGGTGGCGCCTGGGTGGTCGCTGGCGAGTCAGCAGACGCAGCGCAACTGACGGCGGTCGTGACGCATTCGCTCGACCGTAAGGTCTGCAACACGCTCAACGTCTGTGCCATCCCGGCCTCGCGCGCGGGCGACCTGGTGCCGGCTTTACTCGCGGGTCTGGAGCTTGCAGGAGCGGCATGTGGCGCGTCGGCGCGGCTCCATGTCGTCGTTGGATCCGAGGCGCATGTTCCGTCCGAGTGCTTCGAGCGGCGTGTGGCGATCGAGCGAGCAGATGGATCGTACGACGAACCGTTTGCGTCGACCCTTCAAGAAGCCGAACTGGCGACCGAGTGGGAGTGGGAAAATTCGCCCGAAGTCACGCTCGTCGTCGTCAATGATGTCAGCGCAGCAGTCGAGCTATGTAACAACTACAGCCCGCACTTCGCAGTCTCGATGATTAGCAATGATCCGACCGAGCACGACGACTTCTATGCAGCAGTCGACGCGCCGTTCGTCGGCAACGGATTCACCCGCTGGGTTGACGGTCAATATGCGTTAAACAAACCCGAACTGGGCCTGTCGAACTGGCAGGGCGGGCGAATGCTCGGCCGTGGAGCGATTCTTTCAGGCGACTCCGTCCACACAGTGCGCTATCGAGCAACGGTGAACGACCACACAACACACCGCTAGCTGCACGGCCAGCAACTTGGCGTAACGGTACGTTTGAGGCATGCGGGGAATGGCAGTGCTGATGGTCGCCGGGATGCTTGTCGCCACGGCATGCGCCGCCGATGCTGGCGTCACCACTGAGCGGGCCGACCCGATCACCGACCCGGCGCCGTCATCGGTGCCTGCGCCGGGGCTGCCCGCAACGACATCCACAGAGGCTCCAACCGTTTCCGATGGTCGAGGCTCCCAACCAACCGACACCGGCCTTGCCGATCGACTGTTCCCTGGCCTCGGTGCGCCGGCAGTCGATGTTGTGTCGTACCTGGTTCAGCTCGATGTCAACGTCGACGCCGGAAGCTTTGATGCTGTGGTCGACGTCGTCGCCGACGTCGACATTGCAGTGCGCCAGATGGCGCTCGACGCGGCAGGCTTCACGGTGGATTCGGTACAAATAGACGGTGCTCATGCCCCTTTCGAACAGGCTGGGGACGAATTGATCATCGAGCTGCCTCTTGATTCTGGCCAACGGGTGACCGCCACGATCACCTACTCGGCCGCTCCCGACGAGGCATTCTCGGCCGTGGGGTTGCCGGCTGGCTGGTTCCAGACCGATGGCGGATCCTATGTTCTCAACGAGCCCGACGGCGCCCGCCGATGGCTGCCCTCGAATGACCATCCGAGCGATAAGGCCACCTGGCGATTCGAGATCACCGTGCCGGACGGCGTCACGGTGTCGGCGAATGGTGATCTCCTCCAGGATGGCCAGCTTGGCGAGCCGTGGATCTGGCAGATGGCTGAGGAGATGCCGACCTATCTCGTGCACCTTGTCATCGGCCGGTACGACGTCCTTGATGGCGGGGCGCTTACCTCTGCTGATGGCGACAAAATCCAACTGACGCATGTCGTTCCCGCCGGCGAGCAGGCGAAGTTCCAACGATTCATCGACGAAACACCAAAGCAGTTCGACTACTTTGAAGAGCGCTTTGGACCATATCCGCTCGAGGACTACGGCCTCGCCTTCGTCGACAGCATCGCCGGCCTCGCAATGGAAACACAGGGCCGATCGCTCTTTAGCAAGCTCGACTTCCAAGTCTCGGCGTTCGGCGACGACGAGACGCAGATCAACGTCCTCCAACAGTTGCTACTGGCTCACGAACTGGCCCACCAGTGGTTCGGCAATGCCGTGAGCCCGGCAACGTGGTCCGACATCTGGCTGAACGAAAGCTTCGCGACGTATGCGCAGTATCTGTGGCTCGACGAGATCGAACTCGTTGATCTCGACAGCGAGATGAGCGAGTTGTTGCTGGCACGCCAAACCGGCGATGTTGCTACGGGAACGCCCACGCTCGAGAGCATGTTTGGCTTCGAGAGCTACGACGGTGGCTCGGTCGTGGTCCACGCGCTGCGGCTCGAGGTCGGCGACGAGGCCTTCTTTGCGTTGCTGGCCGGTTGGATCGGATCAAACACCGGAACGTCGCAGACCAGCGATGCATTTATCTTGCTGGCCCACGACCTGACAGGCCTCGACCTGGGCGAATTTTTCGATACGTGGCTCTACGCCACGAGCCTGCCAGCGGAGTTCCCGCAGGGCTGACTGCTACTCGGTGTACTCGTGCTCGGGCCCGGGATACACGCCAGATTCGACTTCCTCGCGGTACTTGCGGGTCGCTTCGAGCAATGTCTCGCGGAGGTTTGCGTACTGCTTGACGAAGCGCGGAAGGCGACCGCCACCGAAACCGGCCCAGTCGGTCCAGACCATCAGCTGGCCGTCACAATGCGGCCCAGCCCCAACCGAGATGGTCGGAATCGACAGCTCCTCGGTGACCTT
>CALAHA010000440.1 GCA_937891565.1 uncultured Ilumatobacter sp.
ATCAGGATCGTGCGGTTCCAGTCGTCGAGCGTGGTGTCGGCAATCGGTTTCGGTTCGAAGATGCCCGCGTTGTTCACGAGGATGTCGATGCGGCCGTGCTCTTCGATGATGCCGCCGACGACCCCAGCCCAGTCGCCTTCGCTCGTGACGTCGTGATGCAGGTAGGTGACGGCATTGCCGAGTTGCTCGGCGGTTGCGGCGCCGACCTCGTCGAGCACGTCAGTGATGTAGACCGTTGCACCTTCAGCGGCGAACAGTTCAGCCTCGGCTGCACCCTGGCCGCGTGCGCCGCCGGTGATCAGTGCCACCTTGTTGTCGAGCCGTCCCATTGGTCAGCTCTTTCCCGAATCAGCAGCCTGTGCTGCTCGCCGCTTCTCGCCTGAGGCGCGCAGTGCGGCGATGTTTGAATCGTCCACACGCATGTAGGCGGCGCGCCAGTCGTCGGTTCCCCACCGCACTGGTGCTTGGACCGTGGTGCGCGGGGCAATTGCCGTCGCAGCGACGTCGAGCGCCAGCGACACGATCGACTGCTGCATGTCGCGATCGCTGGGCTTGCCGCACGGATTGCCGAGTGGAAAGTCGACGAAGAGCATCCGGGCGACGCCGCACTCTTCGACGATGTCACGGGCGCTGCCGACGACGATGGTGGTGATGCCCTGTGCTTCGAGATGACGAGAAACCAGACTCACGGTCTGGTGGCAGACCGGTCAAAGCGGAACGAGCAGGGCAATGTCGACTCCGTCTTGTGCACACCACTCGCCAATCTGCTCGGCATCGAGGCCGGTTTTGCGTTGGCTGTACTCGGTTGGCACACCGAAGAAACGATGGTTCAGCGAACCGATGGTGCCGTTGTCAGCAAGTTTCTGCAGCGATTCGAGGGGGAGGAAGCTTTCGGTGTCATCGGTGTGTGTTGCCTGCTTGTCCCACGACAGGTCGTTGGTGAACATCTTGTCGGGTACGTCGGTGACCGGGTGGGCATAGACCTGCTTGTTTGTGGCCGGTGCGCCGTGTGCAGAGTCGTGATGGTGCAAGAAGGTGGTGGTCACCACCGCAACGTTGCACTCGCCAAGAGGCTTCGTGTGCGGGCTGAATGGCACCTCGTCGAACGCCGCCCACCGGTAGGGCTGCTCGAAGCCGGAAGCGGAGTAGTACTCGCGCGACTTGTCGATGTAGCTCACGAAATTGCGATGGGAGACTTGTCGGTCGGCGCGTGCTTCCATGCCCCAAAGGTAGTTGCGACGCCGAAGCTGTAGCGACCCGGTGCCGAAACGCCCGACAGGGAGTCGCCAGGTTGCGGGGTCACTTGCACCCCCGTCGTGCGATACTGGGCCCGGCTCGAACAAGCGCGCCGGTGACGAGATTGGTTCAACGTGAAGCGGCGATTCGCACTCTTGGTTCTGAAGCTGATGGGCTGGACGTCGGTCGGCCCTGCCCCCGAAGCGAAGAAATATGTCATGCTTTCGGCGCCGCACACCACCAACTGGGATCTTCCGGCATTGCTGATGGCGACGTGGAGCCAAGGGAGATCAGTCAACTTTCTGGGCAAGCACCAACTGTTCCGTGGGCCGATGAATTGGCTGATGCGCTCACTTGGCGGCATCCCGGTGCGCCGCGAGGGCCGTCACGGGATGGTTGAGTCGCTGACCGCCGAGTTCGCAGCCGCCGACGAGATCGCACTGGCCATTCCAGCAGCCGGCACCCGGTCGTACTCTGACCACTGGAAGTCAGGCTTCTATCGGATCGCCCTGGCTGCCGATGTGCCGATCGTCTGCGCCTTTGTCGACTACAAGACAAAGACCCTCGGCTTCGGGCCAACGATGATGCCGACAGGCGACCCTGATGTTGACATCGTGTTCTTCCAGGAGTTCTACGCCGACAAGGTCGGCAAGTTCCCCGAGAAGAAGAGCGAGATTCGGTTCCGGCCGGACCAAACCATCGCCGCGGGTTAACCATCGAACTGACGCTCGGTCTTTTCCCTTCCGCAGGGGCTTGACAGAGGGCTTGACAGGGGACTCCATAACGACTTTGCTCTATCGTTATGGATGCTGAGGTACAAGAATCGCTCGATCTCGAAAAGGCACTGAAGGCGATCGCCAGCCCAAGGCGTCTGCAGATCATGCAGTGGCTGCAAGATGTAGCTGCCAATTTCCCGGCCCAAGTACATGGTGACCCTGTCGAGCACGGTGCGTGCAATCTCTTTATCACCGACAAGCTCGAAGTCTCCCAACCCGCTGCGTCGCGCCACATGAAGGTGCTCGTCGAGGCTGGCCTCGTTGTCCCGACCGCCCGTTCCGGGTGGGTCTATTACCGACGCAATGAGCCCGCTGTCGACGCGCTCAAGCACCGACTTCTCGCACTCTGAACGACTCCTTGAATCGAATGGAAACTCACATGTACGAATCATTGAACAACAAGGTCGTTCTCGTCACCGGAGGTGCCGGTGGGATCGGTCGTGCAATCGCCGAGCGCTTTGCCGGCCAAGGATGCAAGCTCGTGGTCAACGACGTCAACGCTGAGGCGGCCGCAGAAGTGGTCGAGGCAATCATCGTCGCAGGTGGCCAGGCAGTCACGGCGATTGCTGACGTGTCCGACAGTGCACAGGTTGCAACGATGTTTGAGATCCTGGTGGCCGAGTACGGCGACATCGACGTGTTGGTCAACAACGCGGGCCTCGTCTCGCCGATGCTGCATTTCTTCGACGCTGACGAGGCGTGGTGGCGTCGCATCATCGACGTCAACCTCACCGGGCACTTCTTGTGTTCGCATGTGGCTGCGCGGATGATGGCCAAGGCTGGCGGCGGGTCGATCATCAACATGAGTTCGGGTGGTGCTACCCGCGCGCATCGTGCCTTCACCGCCTACGACGCAACCAAGGGCGGCATCGAAGCGCTGACCCGGGCCATGGCGCTCGACCTCGGCCCCTACGGCATACGGGTCAACGCATTGATGCCGGGTTCGATCGACACCAGTGGCCTCAGCTTGGCCGACCGGAAACTGCGCGGCGAGAACGTGCCGCTCGGTCGAATCGGTGAACCGATTGACATGACGGGCGCAGCGCTCTTCTTGGCTTCTGACGATGCGTCGTACATCACCGGCGACGTCATCAAGGTCGACGGCGGAATGCTTGCCCAGCAGCGTTCGGCGACTGTCGACATCAAGCTGCCGGCCGACTTCCCAAAGATCGAGGACCTCTGATGAGTACCTCCGTTCGGTTCGCTGCCGATGTCGGCGGCACATTTACCGACGTGGTGCTCGAACGCGCCCGGGGTGATTACGCGTCGACGAAGGTGTTGACGACTCACGATGCGCCGGAGCGAGCCATTCTCGAGGGCGTCGAGCAACTCGCCACCGCCGAGGGGATCGATTTGTCGAGCCAATCGAGTGTTGTCACGCAGTTCGTTCACGGCACGACCCTCGCCACCAACGCCCTCATCGAAAGGCGCGGTGCTCAGACTGCGCTCGTTACCACCGAGGGGTTCCGTGATGTGATCGAGACACGGACAGAGAGCCGGTTTGAGCAGTACGACCTCGACATCGTGCTGCCGACGCCATTGATCGAACGGAAAGATCGCTACACCGTCGCCGAACGACGCTCCGCCAGCGGCAAAGTGCTCCTCGACTTCGACGAGGCCGGCGCAGTCGCCTTGGTCGAACATCTCGCCAGTGGCGGATACGAGTCCGTTGCCGTTGGGTTTCTGCACAGCTACGTCGACGGAACGAACGAGCGCCGCTTCCGCGACCTGCTTCTCGATCGACTTCCCGATATTTCGGTGTCGATCAGCTGCGAAGTGTCACCGCAGATGCGTGAGTTTGAGCGGTTCAACACCGTCTGTGCGAATGCCTATGTCCAGCCATTGATGGCGTCCTACCTGGTGCGGCTCCGTGACGAGCTGCTGCAGCGCGGCGTCAACTGCCCGCTCTACCTTGTGCACTCAGGTGGCGGCTTGATGAGCGTCGAGAGCGCCGCGGCGTTTCCCGTGCGACTCGTCGAGTCGGGCCCCGCCGGTGGAGCAATTTTTGCTGCCGACCTCGCAGCTCGCTACGGACGCGACCGTGTGCTCTCGTTCGACATGGGTGGCACGACAGCCAAGATCAGTCTGATCGACGATTTCCGTCCGGCGACCGCCAAGACCTTCGAAGTCGATCGCACCGCTCGCTTCAAGAAAGGGAGCGGGATGCCGATCTCGATTCCTGTGATCGACATGATCGAGATTGGTGCTGGCGGCGGATCGATTGCGAGCGTTGATGTGCTCGACCAAATCAGGATTGGTCCGAAGAGCGCCGGGTCCGAGCCCGGCCCGGCGGCGTACTCGCTCGGCGGCCAAGACGCCACGGTGACCGACGCCAACCTGCAACTCGGTCGGCTCCATCGCGACACCTTCGGAGCGACCGATATCGATTTGTCGCCGCAATTCGCGAGCGAAGCATTGGTTCGGAGCGTCGGTGAACGGCTCGGCCTTGACGCCAACACCTCGGCTGTCGGAGTTGCCGAGGTCGTCGACGAGAACATGGCCAACGCTGCTCGGGCGCATGCCGTCGAGAACGGTAAGGACATGGGCGGCTACACGATGATCGCCTTCGGCGGTGGCGCTCCACTGCACGCCTCGCGGCTGATGGACAAGTTGGGCCTCGACGAACTGATCGTTCCGCCCGGCGCCGGTGTCGGCTCAGCGATCGGGTTCCTCGTCGCCCCGTTCTCCTACGAGGCTGTTCGCAGCTTCTACACGTCGACGCTTGACTTCGACGTCGACGGATCCAACGAGGTGCTGGCATCGCTGACCGATGAGGCGATGTCGTTCGTTCAGCCTGCATTGAGCGAGGACGCTGAGGCCATCCTCACCGTCGAGCGGCAAGTGTCGATGCGCTATGCCGGTCAGGGCTGGGAGATCCCCGTGGCGCTCGACGACGACTCCACCTTCGACGAGTTCGCCGCTGAACTGTTGTCGGCGAAGTTCACCAAGGCCTACGAGGGGTTCTTCGGTAGAGCCATCGACGACCTCGCAATCGAGACCGTGAGCTGGTCGGTGCGTGTCTCGTCGATCGTGGCGGCTGGCGAGCGGGTCGAACTGTCGATTGCATCGTCATCGGTTGCTGTGGCGGCTACGTATCGAGATGCCTACGACGCGGCTTCCGGGGAGCGTGTGGAAACTGCGGTAATCGACCGGAACGAGTTGTCGCCCGGAACCTGTTTACACGGGCCAGCGATCATCGCCGAAGCGCAGACCACCACCGTGCTTGCCTCGCACCACACGTGCACGGTGCAGGCTGACGGCACATTGTTGATCACCCGCGATCGGAGCGCTCAATGAACGCCAGCATGAACGCCGCCGACACCCTGCACTACCAGGTGATGTGGAATCGGCTGATCTCTGTCGTTGAAGAGCAGGCGCTGGCGCTGGTCCGCACTGCATTCAGTACTTCGGTGCGTGAGGCCGGTGACCTGTCGGCCGGTGTATTCGACCGGCGGGGCCGGATGATTGCCCAGGCCGTCACCGGCACGCCGGGCCACGTGAACACGATGGCTGATGCCGTGCCGCACTTCATCAACGACATCGGCCCCGATCGGATCTACCCGGGCGACATTTACATCACGAACGACCCCTGGAAGGGCACCGGCCACCTCCACGACATCACCGTTTGTACACCCGTGTTCAGAGATATCGCACAGTCCGACGCCACGACCACCGAGACATTGATCGGGTTCTTCGCGGCGACAGCACACGTCGTTGACATCGGGGGTCGCGGTTACGGCCCTGACGCCAAGGAGGTCTACGAGGAGGGGATCAACATTCCCATCATGAAGTGGGCCGAGCGTTGGCAACTCAACCGCGATCTCGTCAACATTGTCAAGGCCAACGTTCGCGAATCTGATCAGGTTGTCGGCGACATTCACGGGCTTGCTGCGTCGAACGAGACCGGCCGGCGGCGCCTGCTCGGCATGCTCGACGAGTTCGGTCTGGACGATCTTGCTGAGCTCGCCGAGTTCGTGTTTGACCGCACAGGAACAGCCACCAGACGTGCGCTCGGCGGCGTCGAGCCTGGTGTGTACACCAACGAAATGGTCGTCGATGGCTACGGCGAGCCGGTCACGCTGGCCGTAGCGATCACCGTGACCGACGACGGCATGCACGCTGATTTCAGTGGCACGTCGCCGGTTTGCGGGCTTGGCATCAACGTGCCGCTCGGCTATGCCCACGCGTACTTCACGTACGGCATGCTTGTTGCGCTGGCCCCCGAGCTGCCGAACAACTTCGCGTCGCTTGACGTGTTCAAGGTGAGCGCGCCCGACGGCGTGATCCTCAACGCACAGCACCCAGACCCAGTGGCAGTCCGCCATGTGCTCGGGCACTTCGTCACCGACTTGTGTCTCGGTGCGATTGCCAAAGCGCTTCCCGAGCGAGTGCCCGCCGAAGGAGCAGGAGCATTGTGGAACTTCCAGGCGAGCGCTCGATCGGCTGACCTCGCCAATCCGCGACCGCCCGTCGAGATGCTGATGTTCAACAGCGGCGGAACGGGTGCCCGCCCGCGCCTCGACGGCCTGACCGCAACTGCATTCCCGTCAGGTGTCCGGACCATGTCGGTCGAAGCCACCGAGCAGATCGGCCCGATCGTCATCTGGCGCAAGGAGATCCGACCCAACAGTGGCGGCGCTGGTAAGCAGCGAGGCGGCCTCGGGCAGGTCATCGAACTTGGCCCGACCGAGGGCTACCAGTTCGATTTTTCCGCGATGTTTGACCGCATCGACCACCCGGCTCGTGGGCGTTGCGGCGGCGGCGACGGTGCGCCAGGAAAGGTGTACCTCGAAGATGGCACGCCGTTCGCAGGCAAGGGCCGCCAGGTGGTGCCGGAAGGGCAGCGGCTCATCCTCGAGCTACCAGGTGGGGGCGGTCACGGAGACCCATCTGAACGCAGCCCCGAGGCAGTCGAGAACGACCGACGACAGGGATATGTGACATGACGGTGCTGGCGTCGAACTACGACGTCGTCTGCATCGGCGGTGCAATGACGGGCACTGCAGCCGCCTACTTCCTCTCGG
>CALAHA010000441.1 GCA_937891565.1 uncultured Ilumatobacter sp.
CTAAGCCACTCGTCATCGTCGAATCTCCTGCGAAGGCGAAAACACTCTCCAAGTTTCTTGGCAGCGGCTACGACGTGCGCGCCTCTGTTGGCCACGTCTCAGACTTGCCCTCTAAAGGGTTGAACATCGACGTCAACAACGGTTTCAAGCCAACCTACGAGTTGACCGAACGCGGCAAGACAGTCGTCAAAGACTTGAAGTCTGCGCTGAAAGACGCTTCTGAGCTCTATCTCGCAACCGATGAAGACCGCGAGGGCGAAGCCATCTCGTGGCACCTGCTCGAATACCTCAAGCCCAAGGTCCCGGTCAAACGGATGGTGTTCCACGAGATCACCAAGGCTGCAGTTGACCACGCTGTGAACAACCCGCGCGGCATCGACTACGGCATGGTCGACGCTGCTGAGACCCGTCGCCTACTCGACCGCCTGTACGGCTACGAAGTCTCGCCGGTGCTGTGGCGCCGCGTGAACCGCGGCCTGTCCGCCGGTCGTGTGCAAAGCCCCACGGTTCGGCTGGTCGTCGAACGCGAACGCGAACGCATGGCCTTCGTCAGCGCTGATTACTGGGACATCGACGCGATCACCGCCACCGATCCGTCGTTCGATTCCAAGCTTGTCGGCGTCTCTGGTTCAAAGGTAGCCACCGGCAAAGACTTCAACGACAACGGTGAAGTGATCACGCCGAAGAGCGGCAACACACCAATCCAGTTGACAGAGGGTCGCGCCCGCGGGCTCGCTGAGGGCCTCGAAGGCAAACAGTTCACCGTCCGCTCCGTTGAAGAAAAGCCATATCGCTCGTCACCCAAGGCGCCGTTCATGACCTCAACGCTGCAGCAGGAAGGCGGCCGCAAGCTCCGTCTCTCTTCCAGCCAGGTCATGCGTGTGGCCCAGGGCCTCTACGAGCGTGGCTTCATTACGTACATGCGTACCGACGACGTGATCCTCTCCGAAGAGGCAATGACGGCGACCCGTAACGCAGTGACCACTGAGTACGGAGCGAAGTACCTCAACGCTGCGCCGAAGCAGTACAAGAAGAAGACCCAGGGGCAGGATGCTCACGAAGCCATCCGCCCGACCACTCCGTATCGCTCGCCAGACAGCGTGTCGACCGAACTCAACAGCCAGGAACTTGCTCTGTATCGGCTGATCTGGCAGCGCACGCTGGCGTCACAAATGGCCGATGCTGCAGGTGTCACCGTCTCGATCCGCCTCTTCGCCGAGTCGCTCGACCGCACCTCTGGCGAGCTCGTCGACTGCGAGTTCGCAGCGTCGGGCACGACAATCACGTTTCCCGGCTACCGCGCCGTCTACGTCGCGTCGAAGGAAGAGACCGGCGAAGACGCTGCCGACAAGGAAGCACTCCTGCCACCGCTCACCGCCGGCGACAGGGTGCCGATTGCATCGATTACCCCGAACGGCCATACAACTTCAGCGCCATCGCGTTTCACCGAAGCGTCGCTCGTCAAGCGGCTCGAAGAACTGCGTATCGGCCGACCGTCCACCTGGGCATCGATCATCCAAACTGTGCAGGACCGAGGCTACGTGTGGAAGAAGGGTCAGGCACTCGTCCCGACCTGGACCGCATTCGCCGTCATCCGACTGCTCGAAGAGCACTTCGAAGCTCTTGTCGACTACGAGTTCACGGCATCGACTGAGCACGACCTCGACGCGATTGCTGCTGGCACTCGACAGAAAGACCAGTGGCTCCAGCGCTTTTACTGGGGCGACCAGGGCGACGCGAGCGTTCCCCCGATCACGGCCGAGGCCGGCGACGGTGACGATGCGCTACTCGGCCTGAAGCGCCTGGTCGAAGAAAACCTCGATGAAATCGACGCAGCCGAGATCAACACGTTCCCACTCGGCAATGACCCGGACGGCATCGAGATTGTTGCCAAGCCCGGCAAGTACGGCCCGTACGTTAAGCGCGGCGACGACACTGCGTCGGTTCCTGACGACCTGCCACCAGACGAACTGACCGTCGAGAAGGCCCTCGAGCTGCTCAACGCCCCGAAGATGGAGGATCCGATTGGCGAGCTCGACGGGCTCCCCGTGTTCTCCAAGAACGGGCGCTACGGCGCTTATGTTCAGTGGGGCGATCACGACAACCCGCCACCCGGCATGGAAAAACCGAAGATGTCATCGCTCTTCGCGTCCATGGTGTTCGAAGACGTCACGATGGCCGACGCCGAGAAACTGCTGCGGCTCCCTCGCCATCTCGGCGACGACCCTGCTGATGGCATCGGGATCTTCTCAAATAACGGTCGATACGGCCCGTACGTGATGAAAGAGAAGGACTATCGGAACATCGATTCCGAAGACCAGCTTCTCACGATCACACTCGACGAAGCCCTGAAGATCTATTCCGAACCGAAGGTCTATAAGCGCGGCGGCGCCAACCTCGCGGCCAAGGGCCCGCTGAAGGAGTTTGGCGCCGACCCGGTGTCGGAGAAGAACGTCACTGCGAAGGACGGCCGCTTCGGCGTGTACGTCACCGACGGCGAAACCAACGCGTCGCTCGGCAAGGGTGACCGGCTCGAAGAGATCAGCCCCGAACGGGCCTACGAGCTGCTGGCAATCCGTCGCGAAGCAATCATTGCCAAGGGCGGCACTCCGGGCAAGAAGGCCAAGGCGACGAAGAAGAAGGCCGCTGCCAAGAAGAAGGCCGCAACAAAAAAGAGCACGGCCAAAAAGAAGGCGCCGGCCAAGCAAGCCGCTGCGAAGAAAAAGACCGCAACAAAAAAGACCGTTGCAGCCAAGCCAGTCATCACCGACATCAACGACTGACTGCCACGCCACTTTTGTCACACCGTGTCACACCGTGTCAGACCGTGTCACACCGTGTCACACCTCGGTGTGACAAAAATGGCACGCTCATTCGTCTTCGGTAACATCCAGCCTCGTGACGTCGCCGCACTACATCGCCTTCGAAGGTGCTGAAGCCTGCGGCAAGTCCACCCAGGCTGCCCTGCTTGCTACTCGCATGGACGCCGTACTCACTCGCGAAACAGGTGGAACGGCAGTCGGGGCAAGGCTTCGCGCGATTTTGCACGACAACTCGGTAACGAACTTGACGCCGCGGGCCGAGGCATTAATGACAGCGGCCGATCGCGCCCAGCACCTCGCCGAAGTCGTTGGCCCGGCGCTTGATGGTGGACGCAACGTGGTCAGTGACCGGTCGCTGTACTCGACGCTTGCCTACCAGGGCTACGGCCGCGAGCTCGACGTCGAAGAACTCACCATCATCAACGACTGGGCGATCAACGCTCGCTGGCCCGAGACGGTGATCTTCCTCGACACCCCCGATGCGCTCATCGCCGAGCGGCTCCAAGAGCGTGACCTCGACCGGTTCGAAGCGGCGGGCGAGGCCTTTCACCGGCGCGTGATCGAAGGATTCCGCACAATGGCGTCCAGTAACACCGAAAGGTGGATCACGGTCGACGGTCGCGGTGCGATCGATGATGTCGAAGCAACGATCGTCGCCGCCCTGACCGAGCGAGGCGTGCTGTGAGCGAATTCGACTCCGGGCAGCCGAGCGACGAAGACATGACCGAAGAGCAGCTCGAAGCAACGATGCTCGCCGACGAGCAGGCTGCGATTGCTCCGGCAACTACTGACGCTCCCACCTCCGGTAGGCCCGAACTCGGCGATCCGGGCTCGGTATGGGACGACGTCGTCGGGCAGAAACCTGCCGTCGAACACCTCCGCGCCGCAGTAGCGCGAGGGCCCGTCCACGCCTACCTGTTCGTCGGGCCAGCCGGGTCGACCAAGCTCGAAGCTGCTCGCGCATTCGCAGCGAGCCTGATGTCCGGTGACGAAGATCGTGAGCAGCGCGATGCTCGGCTGATCCTCGCTGGCGAGCATCCCGACGTACGCGAAGTACATCGCGTCGGCGCGTCTATCTCGGCTGAACAGGCCAAAGAGGTCGTACGCGTCAGCTCACTCGCGCCGACCGAAGGCCCCCGCAAGGTGCTGATTCTCGACGAGTTCCATCTTCTGTCGCCGAACGGTGCAGCAATGATGCTGAAGACGATCGAGGAGCCGCCGGAGTCGACGATGTTCGTCATCCTCTGCGACTTCGTGCCGCACGATCTGATCACCATCTCATCGCGCTGTGCACGAATCGACTTCCGCACAATCGGTGCCGACGTCATCGCGGCCCGCCTCCTGACCGAGGGCATCAACCCAGCCGGAGCCATGGTTGCGTCCAAGGCTGCGCTCGGCAACCTCGATCGCGCCCGCGTGCTCGCCACCGATCCGGCGCTCGCCGAACGTCGCAAGGCATTCCTCGGGGCGCCCGGGCAACTCGATGGCACCGGCGCTGTGGCCATGCGTCTCGCGGGCGAACTGCTGGCCTTGATCGATGCGGCGGCAGCACCGCTCGCAGCAAAACACGAAACTGAGATCGTCGACCTCGACGCCCGCATCAAGGAACACGGCGAGCGAGGCAGCGGCAAAAAACAGCTGGAAGATCGGCATAAACGAGAACTCCGACGTCACCGCACCGACGAGCTCCGCTCCGGCCTTGCGACACTTGCATCGGTTTACCGAGATCAGGCGCTTGCCTCCACAAAGCCCGGTAGCGGACATTTCGACATCGAAGGATGCGCTGATGCTGTGGCTCTGATCCACAGGGCGCTCGAAACAATGGAGCGCAACCCAAACGAACGACTGCTGCTTGAGTCGCTGCTCTGGTCGCTCCCCGACGCCACCGAGGCCGCAGCATGACCTCCAGGGCTCCTGCCGATTTCGTGATTTCCTTGCGCAGCGTGTGTGCAAACAAATCACGAAATGGCTGGGGGGCGGTTGGGTTGTTTACTGCTCTGGCAGCGGCCGTCATGTTGCTGTTCGGCTCGGTCGCATTCGCTCATTCCGGGCTCGGCGCAGCCAGCCCCGGGCCGGGGGCCGTCGTTGGTGGCGAGATCACCACGATTCAGTTGCGATACAACAGCACGATGACTGACCCTGATGGATCCGTCACTGATCCGAATGGCGAGATCGTCGACGCCACGTTCACTCAGGACGGAAACCTGAGGGTGATCGTGTCACTCGATGCCCCGTTGTCGGCGCCTGGGCAGTACACGGTCCGACACATCACTACCGACGTCCAAGATAACGACCGCATCGAAGCCGCGTACCTCTTCACGTACGACCCCATTGCGCCGCCGCCGCAGCTTGAGATCATCACCGGTGACGATGGCTTCCCATTGGTCTGGGTCATCGTTGGCGTCGGCAGCATCGTCATTGCTGTGCTCGCCTGGCGCCTGGCCGCCTCGATGCAACGCTCCCGCGGCAGCGCTCCGGCTGCCTGAGGGGTCTGAGAAGGTGAGGGTCTGAGCCTCACTGCGCTCACCTCGGCAATCACACTTTGCATTCTTCACGTCCAGAGCTGACTCTCAACAGCTCCCCATCAGTCATACTCTGAGCAATGGCAGCCGAGTTCACAACACACAACCGTGGGCTCATGCTTTGGCCGCCGGTTCGATTCGAAAAGCTCACCTGGTTGATCTCCGAAGGCGGTGACGCCCGACGATCGTCGCGGGATCGCAGCTATCAGTCGGCCATCCTCGATCCGATTGCCGACGTCAGCATGCTGATCCCGTCGGACTGCGCGCTCATCTCTGAAGATGTCCGAGCAGCAATTGCTCAGTTTGACGTTCGTGTCGGCGACACTCTGGCCCCGCTCGAACGCCTCCTTGTCCGGATCGAAGCATCAGCGTCGTCGCGCATCGAGAACGTCGCTGCATCGATTCCTGACCTGCTGATGGCCGAGATCGGTGATGAGATGGGCCGTTCGGTCGCCGACGTGATCGGCAACGTCGACGCAACTGCAGCAGCCATCGAACTGTCCGACGACATCAGTCCCGACACGATTCTCGATGTCCACCGGGCGCTTCTGAAAGACACCCATCCGGTGCTCGCTGGGAAGTGGCGCACCGACCCGGTGTGGATCGGCAGCTACTCGGCCGGGCCTCCCGGTGCGTCCTTCGTCCCTCCGGCTGCCGATCGCATCCCCGACGCCATCGAAGACCTTTGCGAATTCATGAACCGCACGGACATTCCGGTGTTCATCCAGGCAATGCTGATGCACGCCCACTTCGAAACGATCCACCCGTTCCCCGATGGCAACGGTCGCGTCGGCCGAGCCTTGATCCACGCTCTGTTACGTCGCGATGGGCTGACCAAAGCTGCGACTCTGCCAATCTCGGCG
>CALAHA010000442.1 GCA_937891565.1 uncultured Ilumatobacter sp.
CGCTCCATGCAGCATCTGACAGGTGCAGCGCAGCGTACGACGCACCGCCAATCAAGGCAGGGAGTAGCAGTCCGAGCAGCGGCCCCCGGGAACGAATGCGGGTGCGATACCAGCGTGGGCCGTCGATGAGCGGCGCATCATGGCCGCGGTTGGCGGACATGCGCGGAGGTGCAGACATCGATGAGCTCACTGCTGGCCAACCGTACGGCACCGCCGCGGCCGATCAAGGGCACCCCGGGCTGCAATTGTCTGATTTTCGGGTGGTGGTTCTGGCCATTGTCGTGGCCGTGTCGGTGTGGGTAGGTGAACCGCTGGTCGCTGCTGCTCTGGCGCTGGTCGCGGTACTGCCATTCCGGTCAGTCGTCCTGATAGCTGTCGCAATCGTGCTCGCTGCCGGAGGCGCGCTGCGTTCTGATCACGCATGGAATGGGCTCCGACCCGATCAGCTCGGTCATTTCGAAGGTTGGGTCAGGCTTGTCGACGATCCACAGCCATACCCGTCAAGCACACGTGTGATCGTCGACGTCGATGGTGAGCGCTACGAAATTTGGTCACGGGGTCGAGCCCAGCAACTCCGTGTCCGTGAATGGCGCGGTGGGCAGTGGATTTCGGTGAGTGGCAGGCGCACACAGCTCGATGCGCAGCGGGCCGGTCGAGTTGCGTGGCAGCACGTCGTTGGCGAATTCGACCTTGTCTGGGTAAGCGACGTTGATGAGGGCGGTCCGATTGCTGTCGCATCGAACCGCGTGCGCCGGGCAATTGAACGTGCCGCGACGGCACTCCCCGATGACGACGGTGCGCTGTTCCGCGGCCTGGTTGTCGGCGACGATCGGGATCAGCCGCGGGCGATGATCGATCGGTTTAGGGCGAGCGGCCTCTCCCATCTGACGGCGGTATCAGGGCAGAACGTTGCCTTTGTCCTGGCTGCATGCGGCCCGTTGTTGCGTCGGCTACGCCGGTGGCCGCGGCTCGGGGTGACCGTTGGATTGATCTTGTGGTTCGTCGCATTGACGCGCTTTGAGCCTTCAATTGTGCGGGCGGGAACGATGGCGTCGCTGTCGGCACTGGCGTATGCAACGGGCCGAGAGCGAGCACCGATTCGTATCCTTGCGTTGGCGGTCCTGGGCCTGGTGCTGATTGACCCGTTGCTGGTGTGGTCGATTGGATTCTGGTTGTCGGTCGGTGCCACGACGGGCGTCATCACGGTTGGCCCCGCGTTGGCCAAGAGATTCGAGGCGCTCGGGCCGTTCGCGTTGCCGCTTGGGATCACGCTTGGTGCGCAGGCGGGAGTAGTAATTCCGGTGACGCTGGTGTTCGGGCGACTGCCATTGGTGAGTATTCCGGCGAACTTGCTGGCGGTGCCAGTTGCCGGTGCAGTGATGCTCTACGGCTTGCCTGCTGGCTTGGTCGCAGGCTGGCTGCCGGTTACCGCTCCGGTGTTGATGGCCCCGGCAAGATTGGGTACCCGGTGGGTCGACACGGTTGCTTTGCTGGGAGAACGGCTGGAGCCGGGCGGTGCGTGGCCGTGGGTTGGTTGGGCAGTTGTTGCGGTCGTTTCGGCGATCTGTGTGGCAGTGGGCGTTCGGCGCGGTAAGAATCAAAGCCTCCATGGCGATCCATCTCCTGACCGGTGACGACGAATCAATCTTGCGCGCGGCGGTGGGCGACCTCGTGAAGGCCCTGGTCGGAAACGGCGACCGGTCGATGATGGTCGACGAGTTCGACACCGCCGACTACGAATTGCGCCTCGTTGTCGATGCGGCGCAAACTCCACCGTTCCTCTCCGACAAGCGCGTCGTGATTGCCCGCGACATCAGTCGGTTCTCAACCGACGAGGTGGCACCGCTGCTCGCCTACATCGATCATCCGCTCGATACGTCCGACGTGGTGCTCGTGGCCGGTGGCGGGCGGATTTCCAAGAAGCTCAGTGACGCTGCGAAGGCGAAGGGCAAGGTCCACAACACCTCGCCTGGGCGTGACAAGCGGTCCTGGGTGCAAGATCAGATCAAGCAGTCAGGTCTCAAGGTCGACGGCTCCGCGGCCAACCAGCTTGCACTGTGGCTTGGTGAGGACGCCGGTCGACTTGACGGCATCTTGGCCACGCTTGCCAGTGCGTACGGTGCCGACGCGAAGATCTCGATGGCGCAGATCGAACCGTTCCTCGGTGAAGCCGGGGGAGTTCCGCCGTGGGATCTCACCGACGCGATCATGGTCGGCGACACCACCAAGGCGCTCACATTGCTCGGCCGGATGATCCATGCCGGAGGCCGCCACCCGATGCAGGTCATGTCCATTCTGCACAACCACTACTCGGGGATCGCCAAGCTCGACGGGGCTGGCGCTCGGAACGAAACCGACGCAGCCACGGCGACAGGGCTGAAGGGCTTCCCTGCCAAGAAGGCGCTCCAGAACTACAACAAGTTGGGTGGCGCCAACTGTAAGCGTGCAATCACCTGGCTTGCCCAGGCCGACCTCGACCTGAAGGGCGCCAAGGAACTCGACCCCGAGTTGGTCATGGAAGTCCTCGTTGCCCGCCTCAGCAAACTCCGCTAAGCCTGGGCGTCCCGAAATGGAGACCAACTCTGCGCGCTGACGATGAGGAACGGTCTCAATTTCGGCCAGGTGCCTGAATCACCTTGAAACTGAGACCGTTGCTCAGCACTGGCGCGCCGAAACAGTCTCCATTTCGGCCGGCTTGGGGTTCGAAAACGACAAAAGCGCCGCACGATGGCGGCGCTCAGGTCGAAATGAAGTGGTTCAGTCGACGGACTGAAGCTGCTTCATGAGACGGCTCTTTTTGCGAGCTGCTGCGTTCTTGTGCATGACGCCCTTCTGGGCGGCCGTGTCGATGCGCTTAATGGCGAGACGCAGTGCTTCGGTGCTGCCGTCGGTGCCAGCGGCGGCTTGTGCAGCCTTGACGCGAGTCTTCACCTCGGCACGAACCGACTTATTACGCTCGGCGCGCTTGGCATCGGTAAGGATGCGCTTTTTCTGGCTCTTGATATTTGCCATGTTCCTGATGCCTTCTTTGTCGATCTCGTCGGGCCACAGAGAGCGGAACCGAACAGCCATGAGACTCTACCGAGCCAGGTGCCCACCCCCAACGTAGATCGCATGTGAACAACTTCATGGATGGGGCTGAGGAGTAGGCGAACCTGGATGCGAGGGGATCGAACCTGCCAGATAGCTTTGGCAGCCACATGGAAATGGACAAGATCCGCAACTTTTCGATCATCGCGCACATTGATCACGGCAAATCAACGTTGAGCGATCGCATCCTCGAGATCTCGGGGGCGGTGCAATCTCGTGACATGAAGGCGCAGTACCTCGACACGATGGACCTCGAGCGTGAGCGCGGCATCACGATTAAGGCTCAGAACGTTCGGGTGACTTGGAAGGGCCACACTTTCCATTTGATCGACACGCCCGGCCACGTCGACTTCGGCTACGAAGTCAGCCGCAGCCTTGCAGCCTGTGAAGGCGTCGTGCTTGTGGTGGACGCAGCGCAGGGCATCGAGGCGCAGACCCTCGCCAACTGCTACCTCGCCCTCGAAAACGACCTCGAGATTGTTGCTGTGCTCAACAAGATCGACCTGCCGGCCGCTGACGTCGACCGCTACGCCGGCGAGATCGAACAGGTTCTTGGTATCCCGCGCGCGGAGATCCTGCCGATGTCGGCCAAAACTGGCCTTGGCGTTCCCGAGCTACTCGACGCGATCATCGAGCGGATCCCCGCACCGAAGGGCGACCCTGACGCACCGCTCCAGGGTCTGATTTTCGACTCCCAGTTCGATCAGTATCGCGGCGTCGTCTCATCTGTCCGCATCATGCAGGGCACGATTCGGTCGGGAGAGAAGCTCCAGTTCATTAACGCCGGCGCGCAGCACGAAGCGATCGAGATCGGCGCCCGGATGCCCGTGATGACTCCGCTGAAAGAGATGGGCCCGGGCGAAGTCGGCTACATCGTCGCCGGCATCAAAGACGTCGGCGATGCCAAGTCGGGTGAAACTGTCACCACGGCGAACCACGGCTCGACCGTGGCGCTGGCCGGCTACCGCGAGCCACTCCCCATGGTCTTTTCCGGTCTGTTCCCGATCGACGGTGACGACTTCGAGAATATGCGCGAGGCCCTTGGCAAGCTCAAGCTGAACGACGCCTCGATCACCTACGCACCCGAGTCGTCTGGTGCGCTCGGTTTCGGTTTTCGCTGCGGGTTCCTAGGCCTCCTCCACATGGAGATCGTGAAGGAGCGGCTTGAGCGCGAGTTCGACCTCGCCCTGATCGCCACAGCACCCAGTGTCGAGTACCTCGTCACCAAGACGGACGGCACCCAGATCAAGGTCGACAACCCCGCTGATCTGCCCGAAGCGCAGAGCATTAACTTCGTCGAAGAGCCGTTCTTCAAGATCTCGATCATCACACCCAGCGAATACACCGGCGCGTTGATGGACCTCTGTCAGACGCGTCGCGGTGAGATGCAGAAGATGGAATACCTTTCACCTGAGCGAATGGAACTCGTGTACGAGGTGCCGCTTGCTGAAGTGGTCGTTGACTTCTTTGACCAGATGAAGTCGCGGAGCAAGGGCTACGCAAGCCTCGACTATGAGCTTTCCGGCTACCGCAAGAGCAACCTCGTCAAAGTTGACCTGCTCCTTAACGCCATCCCTGCCGATGCGTTCTCGACAATCGTGCACCGTGATAAGGCGTACGCGTACGGCAGCCGGATGTGTGAGAAGTTGAAAGAACTCATCCCGCGCCAGATGTTTGACGTGCCGATCCAGTCGGCCATCGGTGGCAAGATCATCAGCCGTGAAACGGTCAAGGCGAAGCGCAAGGACGTCACGGCCAAGTGTTACGGCGGCGACATCACGCGTAAGCGCAAGTTGCTCGAGAAACAAAAAGAGGGCAAGAAGAAGATGAAGTCGATCGGTCGGGTTGAAGTGCCCGGCAACGTCTTCATCGACGCCCTCAAGCTCGACTAGACGGTCCGGCGTTCAG
This sequence comes from uncultured Ilumatobacter sp., assembly GCA_937891565.1. Classification (GTDB taxonomy): domain Bacteria; phylum Actinomycetota; class Acidimicrobiia; order Acidimicrobiales; family Ilumatobacteraceae; genus Ilumatobacter_A. Next base: position 4,999 of record CALAHA010000442.1, read on the forward strand.
ATCGCCGAACTCGGGACTCTGCGAAAGCAGAGCGGAACCCAGCACTCGAGCGAACGTAAACGGCAAAGGCCAAGAGGACACCGGACGGGATGAGGAGCAGCAACGGAGACGAGCCGAGCGCAGAAGCCGCTGCGGCGCCTCCCACGTAGCAGCAGAGGACACCGACGAGCACGATGATCGTTGCCGAGCGCCGACCGACAGAGGTTCGTTCAGCGCGACGCAGGCCGAGTGCTAGCTTTTCGCCGATCCGGACGATGGTGCCGGTTCCATAGGTCGTCGCAACTGCGATGCTGCCGACCCGCCTCAGCGACGAGGCCTGGATGCCCATCGCGAAAGCTCCGATACCGATCACGAGGTAGTGGAGGGCCCCCGGACGGTTGGAGAACTCAACGCCGAACCCGATCAAGATCCCGGGGAGCGAGAGCGTGAGGAGTGCTTCGATGGCGAGGAGTTCGTCGGGTCGTACCGGCTTGGTCTGTTGGAGTCGCCGGTCATGGTGCCCAATGGCGACAACGACGCCCGCACCGAAGGCGAAAAGTGCAGCTACCGACCCTGCAGCGATGGACCAGTCGCCCGAACCACTGAAGATCCCGACTCGGACCATGTTGCCGGACATGTTCGCGACAAAGACGTTGGTGACGTGCAAGAAGAGATGCGCATCGACGAACCCGGCGACGCCTGCGAGCGAGCATGCTAAGACGAGTGGCCCGGAGGGGTGATGAGCGGTTTCGGCTGTCATTCCACGCAGCGCTGTTGGTCGACGTGGGCCACGCTCGTTGAGGCTAACCAACGTTGCCCGAACGCGTGACGTGCGCAAGATCGCCCGGTGACGCGGTGAGTCCGTCTAAACGCCAGACTCTCTGCGTGAACAAACAGTGGGGTGGCCGGCGGTGAGTGCACCAATCGCCGCTCGCGAACCTGCGGCACCACCCGGATCCGGATTCGGATCAACCACGTTCCGGTCGCTGCGGTACTACAACGCTCGGCTGTTCTTTGCCGGTTTGCTGGTGTCGAACGTCGGCACGTGGATGCACCTCACGGTGATGTCGATTCTCGTGTTCCGACTGACCGGCGAGGCAAGCAAGGTCGGCTTCGCGATCGCCTTCCAATTTGCGCCGATGCTGTTTCTCGGCGCTTATGCGGGGGCGATGGCCGATCGGCTGAACAAGCGGAAGATGGCAATCATCACCCAATCGGCGATGGCCAGCCAGGCACTGCTGCTCGCTGTACTCGACCTGACAGGTGTCATCAACCTCCCGCTGGTTTACGCGATGTCGCTGTTCCTCGGCATCGCGAATGCCTTCGATAATCCAGCGCGTCGCAGCCTCGTCACCGAACTGGTCGAGCCCGCCGAAATTCCGAATGCCACGTCGCTGAACACAGCGGTGATGACATCGTCACGCATCGTCGGGCCGGCAGTCGGTGCAGTTCTCGTCGGCGTGGTCGGCACCGGGTGGTGCTTCATCTTGAACGGGGTCACGTTCTCGGCGATCATTTTCTCGCTCACCTCGTTGCGCCGCGACGAGATGTTCATGTCGGCGCCACGGCCGAAGGGTGGCCAACCCGTGCGCGAAGCGCTGCGGTTCATCTCGGGCCGCCGCGACCTGCTCGTGCTGTTCGTCGTGCTGCTGATCGTGTCGACGTTCTCGTTCAACCAGCAGGTCGTCTTCCCCAAACTGGCCCAACAGCGGTGGGGCGGTGACCAGGCATTCGGCTATGTGCTCGGCGTGATGTCGGTGGGTTCCCTGACCGGTGCGTTGTTCACTGCGCGTCAGCACCGCGTATCGATGCGCTGGTATTTCGGCAACATTGTCGTGCTCGCCGTCGCCGGCTTCGGGATTGCCTGGTCGCCGAATATATGGGTGGCATTCCTGTGGGCGGTGCCGCTCGGCGCAGGGTCATCCGGATTCATCACAGCGGCAAATGCGATCATGCAGCAGGAAAGCCCGAACGACATGCGCGGCCGACTGATGGCGTTGCAAGCCGTTGCGTTCCTTGGTTCGACACCGATTGGTGGCCCGATCACCGGCGTGATCGCCGATCAGATCAGTGTCGAGTGGTCGCTCGGCTACGGCAGCGTGATCAGCCTGCTCGCTGTTGCGGGGGCCGGGGCGGCGTGGCTCGTTACAGGCCGGAGTTTTGCCCCCAAGGCTTCAGGGACAACCTGACGTGTTTCACTACTGTGGGCATCTTCATGACTGACGCGACGACCGCCACCGGGGAACAAAACTGGGCAGGAAACTACGCCTACCGGGCGAGTCGAATTCATCGCCCGACAACGATCGACGAGATCGCCGCGATCGCCCAATCGGCCACCAGCATCCGAGTCCTCGGGTCTCGACATTCGTTCACCGACATCGTCGACGCGGACGAGTTGATTGATCTCAGTGGCTATCAGCCGAAGATTTATTTTGACGCCGACGCGCAAACCATCACGATGCCGGCCTCGACCACATACGGCGAGGCGGCGCAGTCGCTCGCGCCGCACGGCATGGCACTCCGCAACCTCGCATCGCTGCCGCACATCTCTGTCGCCGGAGCTGTCGCAACGGCAACCCACGGCTCAGGCACCGGCAACGGCAACCTCGCCACGTCAGTCGCTGGATTCGAGTACGTCAACACGGCCGGCGAGATCATCTCGGTCGACCGATCGACGCCCGACTTCGATGGCATGGTGGTGTCGCTCGGAGCGCTGGGCATCGTCACCACCGTCAGCCTCAATGTGGTCTTCGACTACCAGATCGAGCAGCACGTTTATGGAGAACTACCGCTCGACGTGGTGGTCGACCAGCTCGCAATGATCCTCGGTGCTGCGTACAGCGTCAGTGTGTTCACCACGTTCGCCGGGTCGCTCGACGGCCAGATCGGCCAGGTGTGGATCAAGCGGCGGACCGACGGGAGCGACCGGTCGATGGACCCTGGCGCCACGTTCCTCGATGCTCCGGCAGCAACGATGCAGCATCATCCGATCCCCGGAGCCAACGGTTCCATATGTACTGCGCAACTCGGTGTGCCGGGCCCGTGGGCCGACCGGCTCCCGCATTTTCGGATGGGGTTGACACCGAGTGCTGGCAACGAGGTGCAATCGGAATTCTTCGTCGGCTCAGTCGACGGCCCTCGCGCACTTGAAGCCCTCCGAAATACAGCAGACGAATTCGCTGATCGGCTGATGGTCAGCGAAATTCGGGCCGTTGCCGCCGACGAGCTGTGGATGAGCCCGCAGTATCGGCGCTCGTCTGTCGCCTTCCATTTCACCTGGCATCCCGACGGCGAGGCCGCGGGAGCGGCGGGCGATCTCGACCGGGCCGTGGCCGTGGTTGAAGACGCGCTCGCCCCATTCGCCCCAAGGCCGCACTGGGGCAAGGTGTTCCACGCCAACCGGTTTTCGGCACGCGACACTTATGAGATGTTCGACGACTACATCGACATGGCGCACCGTCTCGACCCTCACGGCGTGTTCCGCAACGCATGGTGGGCACGACACTTCGGTTGAGCTCGACCGTGCAGGACATGGCGGGCCGGATATGACTGGTCTGGCGATCGTGGGATAGAACGAACGATGTGCCATCCCGCTCGATCATGTGGTTTCGACGCGATCTTCGCCTCGGTGACTTGCCCGCACTGCTTGCAGCCGGTGTAAACGGCAACGAGGTCGTCCCGGTCTTCGTTGTTGATCCGACGTTTGCGGCCTCAGGCGCGCCGAGGCTCGCCTACCTCCACGATGTTCTGACTGCGCTCGACTCGTCAATCCGCGAGCGGTCCGGCGCGCCGTTACTGATCGCCCACGGCGACCCGGTCACGGTGATTCCAGCGCTTGCTGCCCGCCTGGATGCGGGAAGCGTCTTTGTGAGTCGCGACTACTCGCCATACGGTCGGCGGCGCGACGCAGCAGTCGTTGCAGCGCTTCGTGCCGACGGCCGCACCCTGCAGGGCGTCGGGTCGCCGTATGCCGTCGACCCAGGTGGCGTCTTGAAGGGCGACGGCACGCCTTACAAGGTGTTCACACCGTTTTCGAAGGTGTGGCGCAGCGTCGGCTGGGCAGCACCGCATGGCGACCCTGACGAGATTCGCTGGACACCGGCCTCGGTCATTGCTGACGTCACTGAACCCCTTTTCGGACGGCCTGATCCAGGTATCGACCTTCCTGCGGCCGGCGAAGCTGCAGCCCACCAGCGCCTTGGTGCGTTCCTCGAATTTGCCTCCGCTGCAGACGGAACCATGCGGTCCGGCGTCGAGGCATACAACGACGTCCGCGACCGACCGTCGCTCGCCGGCACCAGCCAGCTCTCGCGCGACCTTAAGTGGGGCACGATCCATCCGCGCACTGTGCTGTCTGACCTCGATCTGAGCGGAGCGAAAGATGACGGCCCAATGGTGTTCTCCAGTGAGCTGGCATGGCGGGACTTCTACGCCGACGTGCTCTTCACTCAGCCGCACACAGCCTGGAAAAACCTGAACCCGAAGTACGACGCGATGCAGGTCGATACTGGCGCAGTTGCACGCCTGAAGTTCGATCGGTGGTGCGTTGGCCAGACAGGGTTTGGCATCGTTGATGCCGGCATGCGACAGCTCGCTACGACCGGCTGGATGCACAATCGGGTCCGAATGATCGTGGCGAGCTTTCTTGTCAAGGACCTGCATTTGCCCTGGCAGTGGGGGGCGCGCTGGTTCATGCAGCACCTCATCGATGGCGATATTGCGTCGAACAACCATGGCTGGCAATGGACTGCTGGCACGGGCACCGATGCGTCGCCGTACTTCCGGGTTTTTAACCCTTCGACGCAAGAAAATCGTTATGACCCGAGCGGCGAGTACGTCCAGCAGTGGGCACCGGATTCGCCCGGCCAAATGGTCGATCATGGAACCGAGCGCGACGAAGCACTGCGCAGGCTCAAGGCGATGAACTCAGCGCTCAAGTAGCATCAGATTTCAATGTTGGACGACCGCAAGACAGCCATTCTCGGTGCAGTTGTGCAGGAGTACATCGCCACGGCTCAGCCGGTCGGGTCGACGCACATTTCGTCCGCACCGAACATCAACGTCTCGTCGGCAACGGTCCGCAACGAAATGGCAATGCTCGAATCAGAGGGCTACCTGATCCAGCCACACACGTCTGCAGGCCGCATCCCTACCGACAAGGGATACCGATTCTTCGTCGACAATCTTGCGGCGCCCGGAACACTCGACCAGGCCACCACCCGGCAGGTCGGCGACTTCTTCTCAGCTGCACACGGTCGGCTCGAAGAGTTGCTCCACCAAACCAGCAACCTGCTCGCCGACCTGACCCACAGCGCAGCGGTGGTCGTTGGACCAAAGGCCGAGGCGGCCCCGATCCGGAGCGTCCAGATCGTCACGCTGTCGTCAACTGCAGCCACCGTGGTGGTCGTGCTCGCCAACGGTTCGGTCGAGAACACCACGATTGAACTCACCGAAGACGACGACGATATTCGGGTGGATACGGCATCTGCCTACCTCGCCGCCGGACTCGTCGGGGCAGCGCTTGGATCCCTGACCGAAGTGGCCCCGAGTGGCGACCCAGCGGTCGATCGCATTTGCTCGGTTGCGCTCAATGAACTCGCCAAAGTCGGCTCAGGCGACCTCGTCTACACCGGCGGCGCATCAGAAGTAGCCCGCGCATTCGACGCTGTCGAAGTCGTGCGTTCGGTGCTCCACACGCTCGAGCAGCAATTCGTGGTGGTCTCACTCGTGAGTGACATCGTCGGCCGCGGCATGTCGGTGTCGATCGGCGGTGAACACGGCATCGAGCCGCTTGCAGCGTGCTCGCTGGTCGTCTCTCCGGTCGTGATTGACGGCGAGCATCTCGGCTCTGTCGGTATTCTCGGCCCGACTCGGATGAACTATCCGCAGGCGCTCGCAACCGTCGACGTCGTCAGTGAGCTTCTCGGCCACCGTATCGAAGAAGGCTGATCCCGAATCAGCCAGGTTGAGGCGAATCGTGGCTGCTGACGACTCTCACATTCGGAACTGGGCGATTTCCAGGCATCCTGTACCCCTACATGGCTGATTTTTATGACTTGTTAGGTGTTTCGAGCAGCGCATCAGCTGACGAAATTAAAAAGGCCTATCGCCAGCGCGCCCGCGAGCTGCACCCCGATGCCAATCCGGACGACGCCGAGGCCGAGGGCAAGTTCAAGGAAGTCGCACGGGCCTACCAGGTGCTCTCCGACATCAAACAGCGCCAGCGCTACGACCAGTTCGGCGAAGCTGGCGTGGGTGGCGCGGGTGGTGGCAGCGGTGGTCGCGGTGGACAGTCGGCCGAAGACATGTTTGGCGGCGGACTCGGCGACATCTTCGATGCGTTCTTCAGCGGCTCGGGTGGAAGCCCGTTCGGCGGCGGCGGCGGCCGCAGCCGGGGCCCGAGTGGGCCGCCCCGAGGACAAGATCTTGAGACCGTTGCCGACCTCACGCTCGAACAGGCAGTGTTCGGCGATCAAATCAGCGTCGAGCTCAAACTTCCTGTCGCGTGTGGTGATTGCGATGCCACTGGTGCCGGTGAAGGGACCAAGCCGGTGACCTGCAGCGACTGTGGTGGCGCAGGCCAAGTGCAGCGTGTTCGCCAAAGCCTCCTCGGCCAAATGGTCACAGCAAGCCCATGTGGCCGATGTGGCGGTATGGGCCAAGTGATCGCCACACCATGCTCGGCGTGCCGTGGGCAGGGTCGGGTCACTGTTGACAAGAGCTACCAGGTTGATGTGCCCGGTGGCGTGGACACGGGTTCCACACTTCGCCTGACGGGTCGAGGTGCAGCTGGGCCTCGGGGCGGCGGCAACGGTGATCTGTACGTGCACATGAGGGTGTCTCCGCACGATCACTACGTCCGTGAAGGCAACGATCTCATCACCGACGTGGGCATCTCGTTTGCACAGGCCGCGCTCGGAACCTCACTCACGCTCGAAACGCTCGATGGCGATGAAGACCTCGTCATCCCCGCCGGCACTCAGCCAGGGCGCGAATTCACTCTGCGCCATCGTGGTGTCCCTCATCTGCAGGGCCGCGGACGTGGCGACCTCATCGCGCGAGTCCGAGTCGACATCCCGACCAGGCTCAGCGACGACGAAGTTGAGGCGCTCACCTCGTACGCGAAGGGCCGCAACGAAGTGGTGGGGAACGGCAAGGAAGGCCTGTTCTCGCGCATCAAGTCAGCGTTCTCGTGACGAGTGCCGACGATCGGCGACGAGCAGCAGCTCACGTCTTCGTCGGTCGAGAGGAGCTGGGAGCCGATGGTGTTATTGCACTGTCCGACGATACCCAGCACCACCTCAGCCGAGTCCTGCGCCTGCGCGATGGCGTGGTGATTAGTGTTTGCGACGGAGCAGGGCGCTGGCGATTGGCCACCGTTATTGGTGAACGCCAGGCAATGCGCGTCGAGGCGACTGGCGACATCGAAATCGATCTGTTTCCCCGTGAGCCACTGACCATCGCAACGGCGATGCCGAAGGGCGAGCGGCTTGATTGGCTCGTCCAAAAGGTCACCGAGTTGGGTGTCGATCGATTGCAGCTGCTCGACGCCGATCATTCCGTCGTCAGGTGGAAGTCGTCGGATGTCGACAAAAAGCTGCTCCGCCTGAAGCGGATTGCAGAGAGCGCAGCTCAGCAGAGTCGTCGAACGTTTCTCCCCGAAATCCTGCCACCGGTTCAGGCATCGGAAATTCTTGAGTGTGCCGCAGTCGCCGAGCCGGGTGGGCGAACGTTGACTAACAGTGACCGGATGGTCGCGATAGGGCCAGAGGGCGGTTGGTCGAACAGAGAAATCGCTGTGGCTGGCGATTGTGTCACGCTGGGTCAAAATATGCTGCGTACGGAGACGGCTGCGGTCGCGGCAACCACGCTCTGTGTAGCGACCGACCACTAGCGCGTGCAAAGCGGTGCACAACGTTCTAAGGTTACGTGACTTCATTTCATTGGGCCGTCAAGGGTTGCGGCAAATTTTCTGACAACTCCTAGGCGGGGTAAACCATGGTTGTATTTGATGACAACGCTCCTTCTGCATTCAGCCGGCAGGTAGGTCAGCGACTCCGAGTGATCCGAAAGCAGAAGCGGCTCTCTTTGCAAGAGGTCGAAGCGCAATCGGTTCAGGAGTTCAAGGCGTCGGTACTCGGCGCGTACGAACGTGGTGAGCGTGCACTGTCTGTGCCGAGGCTTGCCCGTCTCTCGCAGTTCTACAACGTCCCGATCGAGCAGATGCTTCCCCGTGAGGTCACGGGTGCCGAAGCCGCCGCAATCGACTCGCCCATCAACAAAAAGTTGGCAATCGACGTATCCAAGCTGGTGCAGCTCAGCGGTTCGCCGTTCGAGATGCTCGCCCGTTACCTGCGCCTCATCCAGGTGCAGCGTCAGGACTTCAACGGCCGCGTGATTACAGTCCGCGG
>CALAHA010000443.1 GCA_937891565.1 uncultured Ilumatobacter sp.
ACCACCGACGAAGCAACAAGGAACGCCTCGATGCCCATGTCGAGGAGACGGTGCAGTGCAGCAACGGCGTCGGTGCCGTGCAGAGACGACAGAACAAAGTGACCAGTGAGGGCCGACTGGATGGCGATACGAGCAGTGTCGGCGTCACGAATCTCACCCACGAGGATGACGTCGGGGTCCTGGCGGAGCAGGGCCTTGAGGGCAGTGGCGAAGGTCAGCCCCGCTTTGGGGTTGGTCTGTACCTGGTTGATACCGGGGAACACGTACTCGACGGGGTCTTCGACCGTGGTGACGTTCTTGCCGGTGTCATTGATTTCGAGCAGGGTGGCGTACAGCGTGGTGGTCTTGCCGGCACCGGTCGGACCGGCACAGATGACCATGCCAAACGGTGCGTGCACCAGCTTGGCGTACTCTTTGTACGTCTCTTTCGGCATACCGAGTTCGCCTAAACCGACCATCGACTTCGACTTGTCGAGAATACGCATGACGATCTTCTCGCCAAACACCGTCGAGACGGATGCAACACGCACGTCGATCTCTCTGCCATCAACCTTCGTTGAGAACTGACCATCCTGCGGTGCACGTTTCTCGACAATGTTCATCTCCGACATGATTTTCAGGCGAGAAATCAGTGCGTTGTGGGCCGACAGCGGGAGGCTGAAGGCTTCGAGGAGGTGACCGTCAACACGGAAGCGGATACGCAGCCGCTCGTCGAGGGGCTCGATATGAATGTCAGACGCACGGTCGCGAAGCGCTTGGCTCACGATGCGAGCAACGAGCTGGACAACGGGTGCTTGGTCGTCCAAGCTCACCTGGGTGATGGTCTCGGCTTCTTGTCGCTGCGCGTCTTCGGTGTTGAACGTGCCGAGAATCTGATCGAGGTCCGCCGTCGAGCGGTACATCTGCTCGATCATCGCGGTGACCGTGGCGTAGTCGGATGCTTTCCACACGAACTGCTGTCCGGTGGCGCTCTCGACGAGTTGGCGACGCGAGAGCGAAGGGTCAGCGGCGTAAAGGACGATCAAACCGTTTTCCTCAGAAACCGGCATGACCTTGTGGTTACGAGCAATTTGCTCAGCGACCTTGAGAACGAGTTCTTCGTCGATCGCACCGGGGTTGCTATCACCAACCGCCACCTGACAGGCAGCGCCAATGGCTCGGCTGAGTTCGCTGCGGCTGACACCAGCCTTGGTCAACAGCGAGTTGCTGAACACCAGCAGGTCGCCATTGGCTTCTTGGAGCGTGGTTGCGAGCTTCTCTGCGTCGAGGTGGCCGGCCTGCACGAGTGCCTGGCCGGTCGCCATGCATTGTTCGGCAGCAGCACCGACTGTTGGTGGTTCAGCAACTGCGATGACTCCACCCAGCAGGGGAGCCGCATCATCGTGCTTTGGTTTACGCAGGGCCATCAATCAGCCTTCGTCGTTCATGGCCGGGCGCGCACTGGCGGGGCGAACGAACTCGCCGAATCGGATCTCGGTCCGCCGTTGGCGTGGACGAGCGGTTCGGTCAGCGGCGCCATCTGGAACTCGGTTGAGTAGCCCGCAGCTCGTGCTGGGTCGGCCGGTGCTGGGGCGATCGGTGCTGGCGGTTCGGATGCCGCCCCGTATCTGCCGACGACTGCACGTGCGTTCTTCGAGCCGTCGACACGGACGAACTGGCTGGGATCCAGAGCAATGAGTGCTCGTTCGACCTCTTCGAGCCGCTCGAGCTGCACAGCTGTTTCGGTGTCCATTGCCTGGTCTTGCAACTGTGTCTCGACTTCGGTGAGGCGCAATTTGGTCTTGTCGACGGTCTCGCCCATCGACGCCTGGAAACGTTCCATTTCGATCCGAACCAATTCGGCCTCGCCAGCGACACTGCGGACTCGGTCTTTGAGCTCGTCGATTGCTTCGGCGTCGACGTCCAGTAAGGCCTTGGCCAGAGCGTTCAACTTGTCGTCGTACGTTCCGAAACGGCCGTTGCTGCTGGCGATGCGGTCATTGAGAACGGTGATCGACTCGTCGAGACCGACGCTTACACGCCCGATGTAGGCGTCGATGTCAGCAATGCGCTGGCCGACCTCATCGTTGATTCGAGCCTCGGTGGCCGTGACACGGCCGTTGACGCGGTCTTCGACCTCCTCGACGTGCTGGATCATGGTACTGAGCACCTGAACCTGCTCGGTAAGAAGCGTGCGTGCTGTTTGCTCCTGTTCGAGCTGAGCACGGAGGCCTTCAAAACCAGCGCTGACAGTCTTCGCGAACTGATTCAAGGTCGTCTGGACGGCGTCACGGATCGCACGATTCGATTCTGAATTATCCATAGTGATGTGGTGCGTTCCTTCAACTCTGGTCGGCCAGACGGCGGAACTCGTCTACAAGATGTATCGACCGCTTCCGAGCTGGCTTGAGGAGTTCCTGAGACAAGTTTGACCAACGTTTGTCTCAACGCAGGGCACAATCACCCTGTTCAGGACCTCGCCACGACCTCGCCGCCGACGCGACCGAGGTCAATGGACATGCGGTGTACCGCTACCGTGTCGTCATGCGCGTTCACCTCGTCGATGGCACCTACGAGTTGTTTCGTCAGCACTTCGGATCAGCGTCGCGCCACGGCAACGGACACCCCTTCGCTGCAGCGGCCGGCGTCGTTGCCTCAACACTTGCCCTCGTCGAAGACGGCGCCACGCACGTCGCCGTCGCCTCTGATCACACGATCGAGAGCTTCCGCAACGACCTCTACGCCGGTTATAAGACCGGTGAGGGCATGGACCCCGAGATCACCTTGCAGATTCCGGTCGTCGAACGTGCCCTAGTCGCTGCCGGATTTACGGTCTGGCCAATGATCACCCACGAGGCCGACGACGCGCTCGGTGCTGCTGCTGCTGTGGCAGATGCCGACGAACGGGTTGAACAGGTCTGGATTGTCACAGCCGACAAGGACCTCGGTCAATGCGTCATCGGCGACCGCGTCGTCCAGTTCGACCGCCGTAATCGCGAGATCGTCAACGAAGCGGGTGTTATCGAGAAGTTCGGCGTCTCCCCCGCGTCGATCCCTGACTACCTCGGTCTCGTCGGTGACTCAGCCGACGGCTTCCCGGGCCTGCCGGGATGGGGGGCAAAAAGCTCCGCGCTGGTATTGGCCAAGTACGGCCACCTCGAAGCAATCCCAAAGTCGGCCGGCCAATGGGATGTTCCGGGCCTCCGGGGCGCGGCCAAGCTCTCTCAGACTCTCAACGCCCAGTTTGACGATGCGCTGCTGTTCCGCCGGATCGCCACGATCGACCTCGATGTTGAGGTCGGCAAAGTTGACGACTGGGCGTGGAATGGTCCGACAGCAGAATTCGAGCAAGTGGCCGACGAGCTCGGCGCTCCTGGCCTCGCCGCCACAGCACGGCGGCTTGCAACAACGTAAAACCTGGCCCACGATTCGCCGACTGAGGTAGTGACCAGGCGGTCTGCGGCACACCGACGATGCCGATGAAGGCTGCTACCTTCCGGTCCTGACCTGGTTCACGGGCGTCAATTGCACAGGACCCGGTCACCACCTCACTCGGCGTACGTAGGCCGATGCGTCAAGGTTAGCCGCGAGACAGCAACTGCGACACGATCTGGATCGATCAACTACGGGTTTGTTCAGGGCGGCGGCCCGATAACATCTCCCGCTGGTCCTGACCAACCCTGGAGGGGTGCGAGAGCGGCCGAATCGGCACGCTTGGAAAGCGTGTGAAGGGCAACCTTCCGAGGGTTCGAATCCCTCTCCCTCCGCCATGACTACCGCAGCGTTTGAGCCGGTTGACATCGACACGATGCAACTGGCAATCAGCGAGGCGCGAGCTGCGCTCGAACACGACGACGTCCCGGTAGGCGCCGTCGTGTTGCGCGACGGCGAGATCATCGCTGCCCGACACAACGAGCGTGAGCTGACTGGAGACCCGACGGCCCACGCCGAAATGTTGGCGCTGCGTGATGCAGCTCGCGAGGTCGGGCACTGGCGGCTGAACGACTGCTCGCTGTATGTCACTCTTGAGCCGTGCACCATGTGCGCGGGCGCCTGCGTGAACGCACGATTGGGACGGCTGGTCTATGCAACGCCCGACCCCAAAGCAGGTGCGTGCATGAGCAACTTCGGCATCCATGACGGCCACGTGTTGAACCATCGCGTACCGACAACAACAGGGCCGTGCGCCGATGAGGCGGCGGAACTGCTGCGCGCGTTCTTCCGTGCTCGCCGCTAACTCATTTCGCCGCAGGCGCTCAATCAAGCGGTACCGCGCGCCTGAACGTTCGTCGTGACCGAGAAGTTCGTCGCAGGTGATGAGTGATGGATATTCGCATGCGGATTCCACTCGCGAAATTTCACCGCTAGCCTTGACAACGGAAGGCTGCCAGAGCGGACGAATGGGACAGTCTCGAAAACTGTTGAGGTCTTCTGGGCCTCCGTGGGTTCGAATCCCACGCCTTCCGCCAGTACGTCCACGGGCGTCCATGGAGATCCACGCAACGCCTGCTGAGCAGGTGAAACGTGAATCGATATCCATGGACGCCCGTCGTCGTTTTCGGTGTGTTCGTCGCGACCGGCGCGGTCACGACGGGACTTTCACTCCCTGAGTGGTGGCCTGACCACTTTGTCAATGTTATGTCAAATACCTTGGTACTTCTTGTGTTGTGAACCAAACTCAGGATCGTTGATCGGAGCGCAACCCCCTGCGTCATTCCAGAACGAGACTCGCCAGCACCAGAAGGACGGTCACCACATGAGATTCCAGAAACGGTCCATCGCCGCAGTGTCAGTGCTGGCCGCTGGAGCTCTGGTCGCTTCTCTGTCGACGAGCGCTTCAGCTGAAATCAGCATGAAGAGCCTGCTCAGCGAAGAAATGCAGCAGCAGCAGATTTTCGCAGGCTCATACATGACCGGTGGTGCAACCTCGACAATTTACGGCAACATCATCGCCGGCACATACGTGACCACCGGGGTCAACACGACAGTTGATGGCAGCACTTCATCTGGGACCGACACCACGCTCGGCGCCAACTCGACCGTGAGTGGCAGTGTCCAGTCGGCAGGCGACTCGACGCTTGGATCGAACTCGGTCGTTGCTGGCAACGTCAACTCCGGTGTCGTCACCACCTTCATCGACGGTGCCACGTCAGGATCAGAGTCAAACGACTATTACTCGGCGGCAGCGGAAATGGAGCGTGGGCGGAACGAGATCACCGACGTCCAACAGTTCCTGTTGAGGTTCGCTGGAAACGTCACGCTCCCCGAGGCCACAATCAACACCGACACGACGTTCACGCAAGGGATCTACACCATCACCGGCTTCATGTCGGTGGCTGCCGACATCACCATCACACTCGATGCTCAGAATACCGACAGCGAGTTCATCTTCAATATCAGCAAGTACTTGTCCTTCGGCGAGAACGTGCAGGTCCGAGTGGTCAACGCCACTGAAAATGTCGTGGTCATCTGGAATGCCGGCGGCGGCTACGTCACCCTCGGCGCAAATGCCGACATCGTTGGCAACGTCTTGGCCCAGGAGTACGTCAGCATCGGCGCTCAGGCAACGATCGTCGGTATCGGCGCCGACTGCGGCGGGGCTATGTACTCCGCTACTTCCTACATCACCATCGGCGCAGGCGGCATCGTCGGTACGACCGGCGAAAACGGCTCCTGCCAGATTCCGTCCACCGACTGGATCAAGAACTGATCCACCTGCGGCGGAGCGAGTGACATGTACCTCTCAGTTCTTTCAGAACGCGTACACGGAGATGTCGCCTTGACCGCAGCTGGTAGAGCGAGGCGCGGCGACCGCGGTTTCACGCTCACCGAGGTGCTCGTGTCGATCGTGCTGATGGGCACCGTCATCACGGTGATCCTGTCGGCGATCCTCACGTTGGTCCGAGTGTCGAGCAGTACCAGTGACACCGCAAAAGTCGAAGCTGTGTTGACCAGCGCTGCTGACCGTTTGGCAGGCTGGGCGTACCTCAGCTGTCCCGAGGCGAACGACAGCGGCTACGACGTCATCGTCTCAGCAGCGGCTGACGATGTCGATTGGGGCCACGTTGACGCGGTGGTCATCACGTCGATCCTCTATTGGGATCCTTTGCTCAACGCCGACACCGACGCAGCGACCGATCCGCACCCCGCTGACGGTGGGTGGGCTGACACCAACGCGCTCGTCGGCAGCGACGGCTGCGGCGAAGACGTCAACTTCACCACCACCCGCACCCTGCAGAAGGTGACGATCGAAGCGCGTTCCCCCGACGGCGAAATCGTGCGCCAACTCGAAGTAGTCAAGAGCAACGTCGGCGACCGAATTGAGACAACCCCGTGAACAATCAGCCTGACCCGATTCCGCCTCGGAGGTCGGATTTCATGCGTTCACCAATCGCCCGCGGCGGCCGTTTTGCCCGCCGCAAGTCGACCAACGACGACGGCTTCACGCTGCCGGAGTTGCTCGTCGCAATGACGCTGTCCGGCGTCTTGATCGCTGCAATCTCGTTGTCGATCAGCGTCATGCTGAGAGCCGCACCCCAAGCTGAAACCCGACTCGCCGAGTCAAGCGACATCACGTTCCTACAGACCTGGGTTCCCGTCGACCTCTCGTCGGCCATCGATTCCTACGACGATCCCGACGATGCACAGCTCAAAGACAAAATGGAAAACAGCGACCCGTCGATGAGCTACAACGCGTCGCTCGAAGGAACCAACGTGCTGACACTCGTGATTCCCGACCTCGCTGCGAGCGACTGCATGCAAGTCGCTGGAGCGCTTCCGTCGTGCCACTACAAAATTGTCAGCTACCGCTACGTGCTCGTACAAGGCGACTGGTTGCTGGCCCGCTTCTTGATCACGAACGGAGGAACCGATGCCGAAACGGCGTCACGAGTCGGCGTCGCGCACGAAGTCAAGGATCCGCCAGCAGATGGCAGCTGGTCGCCTGGTATGGCGCCAGTGCACGCCTTCCAGATCACTTCTCGCAACCAGGTCGTCCTGCGACCAATCGGCGAGAACATCACTGTCTTTTTCAAGAGTGGCAGCGAGTTCTCGACCGGCGGCGCTGGCCTTTCGGCAGAGCGCGACTTGGTACCCAACGACCCCGTCACATTGCCCGACCCGACCGCTCCGCCGACACGCTGCGGTGGCCGCGTGGCGTTGGTCATCGACACGTCATGGTCGGTTCCCGGTTTCAATGGCGGTGACGACGTGGAGTCCGCCGCAATTGATTTCATCGACTCGTTCCAAGGCACACCAACAGCGCTGACGGTGATGGGTTTCGACTCAATGGCCTACCAGTTGTACCCGAACCTCAACGGTGTCCGCGGCAACTACATCGACCTGCTCGACCCTTCGAGCGATATCGAAAACGCGAAGACAAACATCCGTGAGCTGCCGAACGTTGACACCCAATACCCCGCCGCCACTCCTGAGCAGTACGGCTTTGAAAAGGGGTCGGGTCACTACCTGAATCCGACGGGTGTCGGC
>CALAHA010000444.1 GCA_937891565.1 uncultured Ilumatobacter sp.
ACGTGATCAGCATGTCCGTGGGTATAAACGATGTGGGTGACCGGACTGCTGGTCCACCCCTTGATCGCCTCGACGATCTGCTGTCCTGTTTGGACGTGCGAGGCATCGAACGCCACGAGCCCGTCACCGGTGTCAGCAACGACGCTGTGGCTGAAGCTCTCGACAATCGCGAGGCCATCAGCGACTTCGGAGAGCTCGTTGTTGATTCGGTTGAACGGGCGGTCGGTCAGCCCGTTGTCGATGACATCGTTGGAGAGCGCAAGCAGATCAGCCATGAGCGCCGACTCTACGCTTTTCGAATCTACTCAGATGCAACAGGCATCGTCGTCGCCGCCGACACCGGGCTTCGCCTGGAATTCGATGGACAATGACTTGGTCAGCTTGCCCTTGGTCACGATCCGCATCTGCTCGGCCATCCCAACGAGCTGCGGGGTGATCAGTATCCGAAAGTCCTCGTGGCGAAGCTTGCGGTACGCAGCGAGGTTCTTGTTCTTGACGTTGGTGTCGACCGACACCTCTGCAACCTTGCCTCAACCAGTGGGGCGAATGAAGTCGATCGACATCGTTCCGCCCTTTTTCGCCAACACCTTGCGAGCATCCTCGGTGATCTGAATCTTCATCAGACCAGCATCGCACACCCCTCGCCGGTGCGACACCTCTCGTTCATGATGAATCTATGAACACGACGCCGTTCTGCTCGAGGGATTACTCGAGCATGGAGTAGTCGACAACAACACCGCGACCATCGCAGTCAGGGCAGATTTCGCTGTACTCGGTCAGCAGGCCCTCGCCGATGCGCTTGCGGGTCATCTCGACGAGCCCGAGTTCAGACACGTCGAACACCTGCGACCGTGTCTTGTCCCGAGCGAGCGAGTCGCGCAGCGCCTCGACGACCTTGCCGCGGTTCTCGCGGATCTCCATGTCGACGAAGTCAATGACGATAATGCCACCGATATCGCGGAGTCTCAGTTGCTTGGCAACCTCGACCGCGGCCTCCATGTTGTTGTGGAAGACAGTCTCTTCGAGGTTCGACTTGCCGACGTTCTTGCCCGTGTTGACGTCGATCACGGTGAGCGCTTCGGTACCTTCGATGATCAAGGAGCCACCAGAAGGCAGCCAGACCTTGCGATCGAGAGCCTTGTGCACCTGCTCGTGGACGTGGTGACGTTCGAACAGCGACAGACCTTCTTTGTCGGCGTCGTAATACTCAACCCGGTCAGCCAAGTCAGGATTAAACGCTGCGACGTAGTCACGGACGTCTTGCCAGAGGCGCTTATCGTCAATGAGTACACCGCGGTAATCGGCGTTGAACTCTTCGCGGATCACCCGCACCGCCAGTTCGGGCTCTCGATACAACAGCCCTGGTCGTTGAGCCTTTGCGGCCTTGCTCTCGATCACTGCCCACTCCTTGAGCAGAATGGTCATGTCGGCAATGAGTTCTTCCTCGGTTGCCGACTCGGCTGCGGTACGAACAATGATCCCGTGCTCGTCGGGCTTGACTCGGTCAAGGATCTCGCGCAGGCGCTTGCGGACATCGTCCGGCAACCGTTTCGAGATGCCATAGGTCTGAGAGTTCGGGATCAAAACGACGAAACGACCGGGCAGCGACACTTCCTGAGTGAGACGGGCACCTTTGTGCGCGATCGGATTCTTCGTGACCTGGCAGAGAATCAACTGCTTGTTCTTCAGGATGTCCTCGATGCGCAGGTTCGAACCCTTGACTTCAATGTCTTCAGGCTCGTACTGCACGTCGCTGCGATAGAGCACAGCATTCTTCGGCGTGGCGATATCGACAAACGCCGCCTCCATGCCGGGCAGCACGTTCTGCACCTTGCCGATGTAGATGTTGCCGTGAATCTGTGCGACATCGTCCGAGGGGCGGCTGACGTAGTGCTCGATCAGGTTTCGACCTTCGAGCACGGCGACCTGCGCCAAGCCCGGCCGCGCCTGAACACACATGAAGTAACGCCCGATCGGCTTGCCGTTGCGCTCACGCCCGCGACGCTGCTCGAGCCAGGCATCGTCCATCTGCTGCGTGTCGCCCTTGCCGCGTCCCTTGCCCCGACCGCGCCGGTTTTTCTGGTTCTTGGCCGGCTTGTCGCCCTGTCGGCTCTTTGGCTTGCCATCGTCTCGGCCATTGTCCTCGCCTGACTGGGACTCGCGAGCCTGACCGTGGCCGCCACCGCCACCTCTGCCGCCTCCTCCTTTGCCGCGACGATTTTTCCTTTGCTTGTCGTTCTCCCCGCCGTCGCGCTCTCCATCGTCGTCCTGCTTGGCAACCGACCCAGGAGCCATGGTGAAGGGCACCGACCTGGTGTCGCCAATCTTTGGCTTGCGGACCAAGCCGCGCTCGGCAGCTTCGGCCGACGGCTTGCCTTCGCGAATCCGGTCCGGAATCTCGACGTCGTTCCTGTGGTTCGACTCGGCGGTCTCATCGCTCCGCTGACTCGCCGGCTTGCGATTTTGACCGCCCCGCGAGCCGCGCTGGCGTTGTTTGGGCGGCTGCTCAGCCGACTTCTCAGCAGATGGTGCTGAACTGTCGGCATGTGAGCCGACGGATTCGTTGTCGTCTGAGTGTTCCATTGGAGAAATCCCTTCTACGGAAGTGCGCCGCGGCACCTTCCGGGACGGAGTCGAGCAGCGAGTAATCGCGCCGGACACCGTCATCGTCATTCGATGGGTGTGATCGCAGCACACGCTGCAAGGTCTGCGCCGTTGCACCGACCACCAGGGCAAAAAGCACCCACAGAGTCGGATCAGCTACGGCCATCAACACAATCTACCGGAGCCCGAGGCCCGTCAGCGGGAGCCTGTGAGCAGAAGCAACAGCGCAGCCGGAATGAGCAGCCGCGCAGCCGCCGGACCGCCCCACCCCAGCGACGCAGGAGCAAGCTCGGGCGCCAGCCCGAGAAAAGCAGGAGCAGCCGCGCAGCCGCCGGACCGCCCCACCCCAGCGACGCAGGAGCAAGCTCGGGCGCCAGCCCGAGAAAAGCAGGAGCAGCGGCGCAGCCGCCGGACGACGCAGTCGTCCGATGCGCGTCAGCGCATCCTGCGCATGTGGACGCTCTGGACCAGACCGAACATCGCGAAGTAAACAATCAGACCGGAGCCGCCGTAGGAGATAAACGGGAGTGGCAGACCAGTGACGGGCATGATTCGCAACGTCATTCCCACGTTCTGAAAGATCTGCCAGAGCAACATCGTGAACACACCAGCGCAGACGTAGGTGCCGAGCAAGTCGCGTGACAGGTGGGCAATACGCCACACACGGATCAAAGCAATCCCGAGGAGGCCAAGAATCACTGCGCAGCCGACGAGGCCGAACTGTTCACCCACCGCAGCGAACGGAAAGTCGGCCCACATGACGGGGATGTCGCGCCCGTTCGTGAGCGGCCCCTGCAGCCAGCCCTTGCCCCACACGCCGCCGGTACCGATTGCTCGCATTGCATTCTCCGCCTGGTACGTCTCATCGGCACCGGCGGCTGCGGGATTGATCAGCGCCCTGATTCGTGCCGATTGGTAGTCGTTGACGAGCTGTCCGAAGAATGCTGCAGCAACCGTCGCGACCGACAAAATGCTGATCATCGCGATGTAGCGGGCCTTGGCTCCCGCAACGAGCAGCACGCCCATCGCGAGAGAGATGATCACTGAGGCTGATCCCAGGTCGGGCTGGATCACGATCAGCACAGCTGGTGCGCCAACGATCAACAAACCGCCAAGAAATCGGGCATACGACACCTCTTCGCTACGTTCATCAGAAAGGTAGACAGCCAACATCAGCAACGTGGTGAACTTGGCGAGCTCAGCTGGCTGGACGTTGAACGGGCCGAGATCGAATGAGATGCGGTCTTCGCCGCTGGCGATACCGAGCAGGATGAGTAAGACCAGCACGACCAATGTGAGGCCGTACATGAACCTTGCGCGTTCCTTCCAGACTTCGTAGTCGAACGCCATGACGACGAACATCACGACCACGGCAACGAATGCGAAAATTACCTGTCGAGTCACAAACGCATACGGGTCGTCAACGAGGCGCGTCCTCGACGCCGAGAAAACAACGAAGCCACCCAGGATCGTCAGCACGATCTGCACCGTCATCAACACCCAATCGATGTTGCGACTGGGATCAGCCGGGCTCGCACTGATGTTGCCAAGCCCCGAGTCGGGCTTGCGGGAGAGGAAGGAGGTGGCCATCAGTACGACCAGTCTGCCTGATTAGCCACGACGGGAGAAGCAGGCGGTGTCATCGAGCTTCTTCGGTGCAGCTGGGAAAATCGAATTGGTATCGAGCGGCTCTGAGATTGTCACCGGGTCAGTCGGCGCAACTCCTGAGAGCTGAAGGAATATGCATTTCACGACCGGGCCCGCTGCAGTAGCGCCGTAGCCAGCCTTCTCGAGGTACGCGGCGACCGTGTACGGCTGCTCGGGGTCGATGCTGTACCCCGTGAAAGCCGACGAGTCGTTCCACGGGAAGTTGTTCCGGCCCTGTGCCGTTCCGGTCTTCCCAGCAATCGGAATGGCCGACGACGGATAGTCAAAGAACAGCTTCTCCCCGGTGGTGCTGTGCAGGTAATCGCTGAAGTGGCCCGGCCCGGTGATGACTCGCCGCAACCCTGAGCTGATTTCATCGCGGATCTCGGAAGGCATCGGAATCTGTCGAATGACTTCGCCGTCCACATTCGGCTCTTCGGCGAACCGGGCCTGCGAAATGTCGGCATACCCTTGCCGATCGGAGTCGGGGACACCGGCTTCGAACACAGCTTTGATGATCTCGGGCTTCATCACAAACCCCGAGTTTGCAATAGTGCCGTAGCCCACAGCGAGCTGCAGTGGCGACGCCGACAGCAAACCCTGCCCGATAGCGAACTGGACATTGTCGCCCGTGAAGTACCCAGTGCCCTCGTCCTTACTGATCACTCCACTTGCGGCGTAGCGCTCCTTCAGTTCCCGGTCCGGAACGGTGCCATCGAACTCAAAGGGCAAATCGATGCCGGTGTCGGAACCGAAGCCGAACAGTTTGACCTGCTGCTGGAGCAAATCCTTCTGCACATTTTCTTCCATGATCAGCTCGCCGATCCGGTAGAAAAACGCATCGCTCGACACGGCGAGCGCCGTATGCACATCGACCGTGCCGTACACACACGGCCCACCAAATGGGCAGGTGGCGTTCTTGTACACACAACGCACGAGGCCTGAGTCACATTTGGCTTGGTCGACCGACAGCATCTTGTACGTGCCGGTGTCTTCGTAGGTTTCGGTTGTAGTGAGGAGCCCGGTGCTCAGGGCTGCGTATGCGGTGAACGGCTTGAACGTCGAACCCAGGTTGTACCGCCCCTGGATTGCACGGTTGACGAGTGTGGATCGGTCGGGGTCGGTCTTGACCGTGTCGGGGATCGGCAACCCAGTCACTAGGTCGTATTCGACGGCTTCCAAGTCAGTCGCGTCGAAGATTTCTGCAAACTTGCCGCCGCCCAGGTCGGATTCGAACCACCGGTTGTCGAACGTCGGGTACGACGCCATTGCAATGACGTGGCCCGTTTCGTGGTTCTGCACGACGACAGCCCCGGCGGGCGCCTTGAACGGCACCTCTTCCGGGTAGTAGGTCTTCTCTGCGGTCACGGGATCGGTTTCGTAGAACGCACGGGTTGTGAAGTTTGTATCCCTGTCGAGCGGGTTCCGAGCAACTGCCTGCTGCCGCAGCCGAAGCTGCGTTTCGAGTACCTGCTCGGCGTACTGCTGTTGGTCGAGGTCGATCGTCAATTGGATGTCTCGCCCGTTGATCGGGGGCACCTCTTCAATCACGCTCACGATACGGTTTCGGTTGTCGACCTCGAACTTGATGTAGCCCCACTCGCCGTGGAGTTCTTCTTCCATACTGAGCTCGACGCCGAACTGCCCGACGCGCTCGTTGAGTGAGTAACCGTTGCTTGTGTACTGGTCTTTCGTCTCGGCTGTGATGGCGCCCATGTATCCGACGACATGGCTTGCGAGGGGGCGCATACGGATAGATCCGCTCTGAGTCTTCGATGATCGTGACGCCCGGTAAGTGTTCGACGCGCTCTTGGATCGCAATCGCCGTTCGCTCGTCGACGTCTTCTGCAACAGGCATCGGCAGCAGCGTGTCGTAGATGCCGCGTTGGAAGCGGTCTTCCATGTCTTCGACCGGGACATTGACCCAGCCCGACAGACGCCGGAAGATTTCTTCACGCTGGCTGTCACGACGCAGGAGTTCCCAGTCAACCGCTACCGAGAGCGAACGCTGGTTGTCGGCCATGATGCGTCCATCGGCATCGAAGATACGACCCCGTTCCGGGAACAACGGCTTCGTGCGCACCTTGGTGGTGTCCACTTCTTGTTGCAGTGATTCCGCTTCAACCGTCTGCAAAAACCAGAGGCGAGCGCCGACAAGTGAGAAGAGCAGGGTGCCCACTACAGCAAGAACGCCGAGCCTGGTTGCGCGCTTATCAGCAGCCATGTTGTCAGTGTGCCCCTTCGTACGAGTGGATCGACGTCCGCCTTATGCGGTTGTTCTTCACACAACCGTAATATAGTTCCGCACGTCGGCGACCTGGACCGCGACAGGGCATATTCAGCGAACCTTTCAGAGTGCCGGCTCGCGCGGCGGCGCCACCCACTCGGCACGCTTGATCCGGAGACACCAGCGCGCCAATGGAACAAAAACTGGGCTCAAGATGCCCGCTGCGATAGCCACCACGGGGACAATGATGGTCAGCCGTGGCTCGAATGGGTCGGGAACGCCAGTGAACAGGCGCACAACAGGCAGCATCACTTCGCCGACCGCTGCTCCGAGCGTGGTGAACGACATCGCCAGCCACCACTGCGGGTCGGCCACGATCAACGCGAGGAGCCCGGCAACAGCGCCGGCCAGTGTCATGGCGATGGCCGTCGAGCCGATCGGGAGACCCTCGAGCATGTCGTACATCACGCCCAGCGTGAACCCGGCGATTGCGCCTCTCTCGGAACCTGCGGCCGCGCCAGCAGCCGCCGCGAGCGCGAGTACAACCTGGATGATCACTCCGGCGACGGTAAATTCGACGAGCAGCGACCGCTGCAGTGCGAGCAGCACCATGCCGACCGGAACGAGCCGGATAAACGGGCCTTGCCAGATCGCAGCAAGCATCAGCCAACGCTCCGTGCTCGACGGGCGCCCTTCACTGCTCGACTTCGGACAGCGGGGTGTACTTGACCACGCGAATGAAGTTCAGCTTCGTGACGTCCGCATACGGAAGAACGTCGAGCAATGGACCACCGGGGCCTGAGCGATCGGCGCGGTTGATCACGACACCGACGGGAATGTCCGGCGGGGCGAGGCTGTCGAAGCCGCCGGCGGTTACGACCAGGTCGCCCTCTTGAAGAACTGCGATGCTTGGGTTGTCCTGCAGGAAACGGATCTGTGGAATGAGGCCTCGGCCTCGCCCCTCAAGTGCGCCGAACTCCTTCGCCGCGAGCGCCAAAACAGTGGTCGTGGTCGTCGCGGCAGCGACAACCAGGTCCGTCGGATCATCGAGACCTGTCGATGCCTCGCCAAGCGCCTCGTCACCGAGTGCAGCAGGATTGGTCACAACCGCGCCATCGTCTGCAACGATGATGGAGCCCGAGTCGTTCTGCGGCAAGGTGGATCCTGTGTTGAGCACGTCGGTGACGAGCGTCGTGGATGGGCCCACTGTCGTGGCAACCAGATCTTCCAACTCCTCGTTGGTCTGACCCGAAGGATTGGTGTTGGTCGGAGTGCTGTCGGGGGCCGGTGCACCGAGCACTCGAACAGGGACGGCGTAACGCGCATCGGTGATCAGCAGCACCTTGGCAGTGTTGTCGGTGACGCTGGTGATCTTGCCAATGAGACCCGCCTGGTTGACGACTGGCATGCCAACCTTGAACCCAGAGCTGCGGCCTTTGTTGATCTCGATGATCTGATCAAGGTTGTTCGACGATGCGCCCACGACCTTGGCAACTTCAGTCGGGATCCCAGCCAGAGAATCCAGGCTGAGGAGCGCCAACAGTTCCTGGTACTCCTCCACACTCAGGCGCGCCGTTGCTTGTGTCCCAATCAGCCGATCAACCTGATCCTGCAGTGCCTGGTTCTCGGCTTCGAGGTCGTCGTATTCCGTGATGCCATTCCACGCACGACCGAGTGGAGTCGCAACCACGTCCGTGGCTGACTCGACAGGGCTCATGACCCGCGAGAACCCGTCACGGGCGCGGTCAAGGACGGGGTTGCCACGCAGATCAAGCGTGAGCAGCAACGCACACGTGAGGAGTAGCGCAAAGATGACTCGGCGGCGGCCGACGGTATAAATCGCCATATCAGAGGGCTCCTGGAATCAGGGACCGACCCAGTCCGAAGGTGGTCAGCGTTCCCCGCCGAGCGACATTAACCCACGCATTGCATCGATGTTCTCGAGCGCACGGCCGGAACCGATGACGACGCTGTACAGCGGCTCATCAGCGACACGGATCGGCATTCCAGTTTCGTGAGCGAGGCGCTCATCGAGCCCGCCGAGCAGAGCGCCGCCGCCCGTGAGCATGATGCCGTCTTGCATGATGTCGGCAGCGAGTTCAGGTGGCGTTTTATCGAGGGTGGTCTTCACTGCGTCGATGATGGCACTGATCGGCTCGGCAAGGGCCTCGCGGATATGTTCGGTGGTCACTTGCATCGTGCGGGGAAGACCCGAAATGAGGTCTCGACCTCGAATGTCGGCGGTGAGCTCTTGTTCCATGGGCCACGCAGAACCCATCTGGATTTTGATCTCCTCGGCGGTGCGTTCACCGATCGCCAACGAGAACTCTTTCTTGATGTACTGCAACACGGCATCGTCAAGTTCGTCACCCGCAACACGCACCGACTGCGCTGTGACAATGCCGCCGAGCGAAATGACGGCGACCTCCGTGGTGCCACCGCCGATGTCGACGATCATGTTGCCGGACGGCTCGTGCACCGGAAGGTCAGCGCCGATTGCCGCCGCCATTGGCTCTTCAATAATGTGCACCGGCTTACGTGCGCCGGCGTATTCCGCCGCATCTTGCACGGCGCGCTGCTCGACACCGGTGATGCCGGACGGCACACAAATGACCATGCGCGGCTTGCTCCACTTCGATGCGTGCACCTTTTGGATGAAGTAACGCAGCATCTTTTCGCACACCTCGAAGTCGGCAATGACGCCGTCTTTGAGCGGCCGAATGGCTTTGATGTGGTTGGGCGTGCGGCCAATCATGCGCTTGGCTTCGAGACCGACAGCGACGGGTCGTCCGTCGTTGGCGTTGATCGCAACGACGGACGGTTCGTCAAGGACAATCCCTTGGCCACGCACATAAATCAGTGTGTTCGCCGTACCGAGGTCGATCGCGAGATCACGCCCCAGGCTGAGCGGGTTGTTCCGGGCCATGGTCTGTTCTTCCCTTCGCGAGCGGTCGTCCGAATAAGTTCGAGTTCTGTCAGGCACCGGCAATCCCGCATGCAAGATGGGATACGTCGGATTCCTCAAC
>CALAHA010000445.1 GCA_937891565.1 uncultured Ilumatobacter sp.
GATGAGCGGCTCGGGCAAGTCGGAGAACCGCCAGCTCGAAGTGTCTGAGATCAGCCGAAATTTGAAGGTCTTGGCCCGTGAGCTCGAGGTGCCGATCATGGCGCTCTCGCAGCTCAGTCGTAACTTGGAATCTCGTGCCGACAAGCGTCCGATGCTTGCCGACCTCCGTGAATCTGGCTCACTTGAGCAGGACGCCGACGTCGTGATGTTCCTGTACCGCGACGAGGTTTACAACCCCGAGTCACCCGACAAGGGCAGCGCCGAAATCATTGTCGCCAAGCATCGTTCCGGCCCCATTGGCACCAAGCGTCTCGTCTTCCTCGGTCAATACACCAGGTTCGACAACGCCGCCCGCTCGATGTAGTGATGAGCACGGTTGCTTGTCGATCTAGCTGAAACAATCTGGGGCGTGCGCGGTGTAACGAACACCCTGGTGATTGTTGCGAATTCTTACGGAGCGCCAGAGACATCGTCCGCGCACATGAACGAAGCAGCACTCACAGCGATTGGTCCCAGGGTGGCCACGTTGGCTGCGCTGACGCCTGCTTGCTCCACCAGCATTTGGCGATACGCCGGGGTCGCGTCGTCAGCACCGAACCGCAGCACTAAGGCGCAGTAGTCGCTGCCCATCTTGGTCACGGTGCTGATTCCCAGACCGCGATAGTTCGTCATGACTGGTGCAGAAGCGGCGGCTTGGGTGAGGAGTACACCGACGTCGTCGTACTCTTCTTGGCTGAGGGCCAGATCGTTCTCCGCGCCGGAGAACAAACGATCGCCGTCGCCGCTGTCTGACGAGCTTTCCTGCCCGGCGCATGCTGACATTCCGACGAGCGCCAAAATCGTCAGGCCAGCCATGAGCCGATGTGTACTTGTGAACTGCATGTCGCCCCTTTGTCGGCTCGAGTGGTGCGAACCTAGTGCAGCAGTGTGGCACCGCGGCACCTCCGTCGCGTGCGCTCATTTCAGCTCACGGGGGTGTCACCCGTTTGGGCTTGTCGATCGTCTGTAGAGATATGAGTCGAATGCAAGTCTGATCCGACGCGGCCATTGCCGATGCCGAACTCGTTGACTCAGGCGGTGACTTCTGAGATGGTGCGTTCGGCGAGATCCACCTGGATTGGGACTGCGCGGGCCAGGGTGTGGCCAACCGGGGAGGTCCCGGTGACGAGCCGATGGAGTTCTTCGATGGTCTCGGCGGGGGCGTCGGCATCGATGATGACCTTGGCACGGATGCCCTGGAAGCCGGCGTTGCCGCCTGGGTTGAGGCCCAAGAACGTGTGGAGGTCGAGGTCGCCTTCGACTTCGATTCGCAGGTCGTTGATTGTCACGCCTGCTGCGGTTGCGTTGGCGGCATAGCCAACGGCGAGGCAGTTGCCGAGGGCGGCGAGCAGTTGCTCGACTGGGTTGGGAGCCGTGTCGGTTCCGCCGAGTCCTGCTGGCTCATCGGACCCGATCGGTGCGAAGTCGCGAATCGATGCAGTTGAGCGGAACCCTTGCTCCCAGGTGACCGCTGCCTTCCAGGTCGTGGATGCGACCTCGGGGCTCTCTTGGATTTTTGCTGCCAGTCCGGCGACCGCTTCGATGTTGACGGTGTTGATGTCTGGGCTGGTTTCGGTGGTGGTCATGAGTCGTCCCTTTGTAAAGCCGACAATTATGATCGGAGTAGTCGGGATTATAGGGACGGGACGTCATCGATAGCAAGAGGGCAGAAAGAATTGTCGCCTGGCGGTGATCATCCAATGTTCGGCGGTTGTCACGAAGCTGCCCCGATCAAGGCGAGTATCCACCACGCCATCTCAGCTTCTTTCTGTTGCTTACACCTCCAGAGGACCGACACATGAATGTGGGTGAAAGGACTCGATCAGGGTCGCCTGTTCGGTGGTGCACACGTGTACGACGGTTTGTCGAGTGGCGTCCGCCAGCGCAGTCCCGGTGCCGCGCCGACCGTCGAGCTGCGTGGCGTGCTTCTTTACAGTCGGCGAGGCAAGAACGACGTGCCAATGGCGGCGCTCGCGAGGAGCACCGCGATCACGAGGTAGAGGAGCCAGAACGAGCCCAGTCCAAGCGCAATCGCTGCGATGACGGGTGCAAGCAGGAACGACGTCTCGCGCCATGTCGTAAAGATCGCGGTCATCGCGATCCGCTCGCGTGGTTTCACGAGGCGCATGAACGGGATGTTGCCGAGCATGTCGACTGCGGCGCCGCCCATCGCACCCGTGAGCCAGAAGACGAGGCCGATTTGGCGTGCATCGCCGATGATCGCCAACGCCACCATGCTGGCCGACATCACACCGAGAGCACCGATGATGACCGCGCGCGTACCGAGGCGGTCAGCGGTGATGCGGACCATCGGGCTGATGAACAGCATTCCGCTTGCTGCTGAGAGAAAGACGCCTGCTGCCCACTTCGGCAGACCGGACTCGACGACGTAGATCGGCCCGTAAACGAAAAGCGCCGCCCAAAAGATCGCCCGGCTTGTGGTGATGGCGTAGGCAATCCTCAGATTTCGCTGGCGGAAGAACCGGACCATGCTGTGTACAGCGTTGGGGATTGCTGTGGTCGGTGTGAGGAGAACAGGATTTCGATGCAACCGAAGACGCCAGAAGTACCAGGCCGTCACGAGCGTCATCACGATCGAAATAAGAAACGGTGCTGATGTGTGTGCGTTGCTCCAGAGCCACACACCGAGTGTTGGACCGATGACCCACGACGCGCCTATGTACACCATGCGGCGGGACTCGGTCGAGGTCAGATCCCGCTTACCGATGTAATCCATGATGTAGAGCGACATGCACACTGCGAAGATCGACGCCTCGGCTGATCTCAGCCCGACTGCCAATACGAACAGTGGGCCATCGGCAACGAGGAACAGCCCTGCTGCAACAACAAGGAAACTCGATGCCAGCGTCACGACCCAGCGGCGTGGCATTTTTTGTTCGAGCCAACCGACGTTAATCGTGATCATGAGCGTGATCATCTGGCCACCGATGAAGGCGTACGACACCGCGGCTTTGGATCCGAGGGCCTCGAGCGCAGCGAGCGGCACGACGCCGACCATCACCGAACGCGACAGTCCCTCGAACCCGCCAAGCCGCGCCAACTCGACAGCTGCAGTCGCATCGACTTGCTCCAAGCCCTCAGGGCGGCGCCAGCGCATGGGCCGCTAGGTTACGCGACCCGGTCTGCGGATGACGCAGCCTGACACCGCAGT
>CALAHA010000446.1 GCA_937891565.1 uncultured Ilumatobacter sp.
TCTCTCCCCCTCTCTCTCCCCCCTCTCTCTCCCCCCTCGCACGGATTGCTCGCACGGATTGCTCGCAACGACGTCGCCTCGTGGTGCCACCGGCTCGGGAGCGGGCAGGGTGACCCGACTCAGAGTGATTCGAGGACGACGAACTGGCCGTGAGTTCCTTCAGGCGCCCACGACCAACTCGACTGCTCCTCAGTCGGCCGACGATGAACTGGCCATACCCGACTCGATTTGAACGAGCAGTGCATCGAGCAAGCTGCTCGCACCGAAACGGAACGTGGCGGGCAATGCCCAGTCGTCACCCATCACCTCAGCCGCAAGGTCGAGGTACGCGATGGCGTCGTCGAATGTCTTGACCCCGCCTGACGGCTTGATCCCAACGGTGCGATCGGATTCGGCAATGACGCCGAGCATCACGCGGGCTGCCTCAAGGGTGGCTCCGCCGGGCGCCTTGCCGGTTGAGGTCTTGACAAAGTCGGCGCCGAGGCCGATGGCGAGTTCGGCTGCCGATTGGATCATGGCTGCGTCAAGCAACTCGCTGGTTTCGAGGATTACCTTGAGGATGCCGGGTGGCGCAACGAGGTCGCCAACCGCCTCGATCATGGCAGCGGTCGGCTTAACGTCGCCGTTGCGGAACATCTTGAATGGCATCACCACATCGATCTCAGTGGCTCCATCCGACAGTGCAGTGAGCGTCTCTTCGAGCACCTTGCCAACCTGCTGATTGCCCTGCGGAAAGTTCACGACTGTCGCGATACCCACGCCGGAATCGGCGAGTAGTTCAACACACCGCGACACGTGTTCTGGCCAAACGCAGACTGCTGCGACCTGGTGCTCGGCAGCGCGTTGACAAAGCCGATCGATTCCGGCGGCGGAGTGGTCATCGGCAAGATCGGTGAGATCGAGCAGCGGGATCGCCGCACGCGCACGGTCGGCATTTGAGCGATTTGCGGTCATTCCGCGAGGTTACGTCCTATCGAGGTTGAGCCGATTGTCTGCACTTCGTTTCACACGGCAGCAGAAGGCGCCGTGTGAAACATCGCCAACACCTCAACACCATGAACCCGACCTCGCCACTCGCCGCTCATGCCCGCGCACCCGCCGCTCAACGATCGACGACGTAACCGCTGCAGCGAGCGTGTCGGCCGACCACGATCATCATTGCCAACCTTGCTGGGGCGTTCGATCAAAACGAACTTCTCCTCTCTGCGGCCGGCTCCGTACAAACCTTCTTCCCGCTGGTCATCTTCTTTGCACTCCAGCACTACTTCACAGCGGAATTTTGGCCGGCTCGTTCCAGCAGCGACCATTCAGATTGGTCGGTCGGTGCGCTGCTGGCAGTGATGGCGTTGCATCGGTAAGTTGGAAATGTGACCTCTTTTGTTGATGCTTCCCCGCGATCGCTCGGATCGCTGCCTGCTGTCGGTCCGCTGTCGTTCGGACTGTGGCGGTACACGAACACCGACGTTGCAGCCGCTCAGGGCGTGCTCGAAGCGGCACTTGACGCCGGGATGAACCTGATCGACAACGCCGACGTGTACGGCTTCGATTGGGGTGGCACGGGGTTCGGCCAGGTCGAAGAGATCCTCGGCAAGGTTCTTGCCGCCGCACCCGCACTGCGCGACCGCATGGTGCTCGCAAGCAAGGGCGGGATCATGCCGCCGCTCCCCTACAACTCGTCACCGTCGTACCTGCGCAGCGCCTGCGAGGCATCGCTCAGTCGGATGGGTGTCGATGTGATCGACTTGTACCAGATCCACCGGCCCGATTTGTATGCCCATCCCGCCGACGTGGCCGCCGTGCTCACCGAACTACGCGACGCTGGCAAGATCCGCGAAGTCGGCATCTCCAATCACACTCCTGCCCAAGTCGCTGCGTTGCAAGCACACCTCGGCTTCCCGATCGTGACAAACCAGCCCGAGTTCTCTGCCAGCCGCCTCGATCCGATGCGCGACGGCACGCTCGATCAGTGCATGCAGCTCGGGATCACACCGCTGGCCTGGAGCCCACTCGCTGGCGGCTCGTTAGCAACCGGCGACGGCATCGGCCCCGAGCTCCTCGCCGTGCTCGACCAGCTCGCCGAACGCGAATCCGTCGATCGCGGCCACATCGCCATGGCGTTCGTTCTCGCTCACCCGTCGAAGCCGATCGCCATCACCGGTTCGCAGAACGTCGAACGCATCGCCGCATCGGTCAAGGCACTCGACGTGCAGCTCGATCGCTCCGACGTCTACGCCATTGTTCAAGCCTCTGAAGGACTATCACTGCCATGAGTTCCGTCAGCAACCCGAACATCCCTGAGATTTCTTGGTTCGGCGCCCTGTGTGACGATGACTACGAGTTCCTCGGCCAGCCCGACCCGGCGCTCGCCAGCTCGTGGGCACACTGCAGCAACATCGTGCAAACCGCCGACCACAACGGCTTCGACAACGTGCTCCTCCCGTCCGGTTACACGCTCGGCATCGATTCGACTTCGTTTGCGGCCGGAATCGCCACCCAGACCGAGCAGATCAACCTGCTACTCGCGGTGCGCATGGGCGAAATGCATTTGCCCCAGCTGGCACGCCAGCTGGCCACCATCGATCAGATGGCAGCCGGCCGGTTGACAATCAACATCATCAGCTCTGACATCCCCGGCGAGGCACTCGACTCGGCTCCTCGCTACCAGCGCACCCGTGAGTGGATGCAAGTTCTCCGGCAGCTGTTGAACGGTGAGTCGATCGATTTTCACGGCGACTTCGTCGATCTCCAGCTTGATCCACCCCGCTTGATCGGCCCCGCAAGCACTTGTGCACCGTTCTACTTCGGCGGTTTCTCCCCTGCCGCTCGAGACGTCGCCGCAGCGGAAGCCGACGTGTTCCTCACCTGGCCCGACACAGTCGCCTCCGTCGGCGACACGGTCCAAGAAATGACCACGCTGGCAGCTGACACCTACGAGCGTGAGCTGATTTACGGGCTGCGCTCCCACGTAATCGTCCGTGAGACCGAAGCCGAGGCGCGCGCCGCCGCTGAGCAACTGGTCTCCAAGCTCGACGCCGGCTCCGGCGACGCAATCCGCAAAAAGTCACTCGATGCCACCTCATTCGGTGTCGCCCGTCAGGCCGCTCTCCGTGACAAGGCTGGCGATGACGGCTTCGTTGAAGAGAACCTCTGGACCGGCGTCGGGCGGGCTCGCAGCGGTGCGGGTGCAGCGATCGTCGGCAATCCCGACCAGGTGGCCGCGAAACTTCGCGCCTACCAAAACGTTGGCATCGGCGCCTTCATCCTCTCGGGCTACACCCACGCCGCTGAGTGTGACTTGTTCGCCGAGCACGTGCTCCCACAAATTGACCATGCTCCGCTGAAACCCCGTTTCACGCACTAATGACGTGCCGGGTTGTTGATCCACGACTGCGGCGACAGGGCGAACCAATGAAGGCTCTGCCGAACACATCGTCTGAACGGTCGTACAGGTTTTGCGGTGTCTCGACCTACTGGAGGTAACCGTCCTTGAGGACCGCGACGCGGTCGCCGATCGTCGAGGCTCTTGCTTTGCCTTCCACGACTCACTCGACGTGACAAATGCCAGACTGCCGTCACGAGACACCGCGATCGAACCAAAGCTGGGTTGAGTCGATCGTCCTTTCACTGCCCGCTTGAGTTGTCCGCTTTACTTGTCGTGGCCAAGGCGAACGTCACGTCAGCCACGGATGCGGTGCTGCTCAGCAGGTTTCAGCGGTAACGTCGCTGGCCGTGAATCACGTCAAGAACCGCATGCAGGCGCTGGGTCTCCTCGACCGCTCGATCAAGGCCGCCACCGACGAGGAATTGGCCGCCGCCATCGAGGCGCTCGACGACGATCATCGTGAGGGCCTTGAGTCGTTCGTCGAAGGCGAACTCGATGTCGACAGCGTGCGCGCTGCTGTCAAGACCGGCCGCATCGATGGCACCATGGAAGCAATCGCGTCGATCATTTCCGACGCCGCCCTGGCCGCTTGCATCGAGCAGCTCGGCGAGAACGCCGACAACCCGTCGACCGATCAGCTCAAAGAAGTGCTCCCGCCAATCGTCGAAAAGCATGGCCTCGCCGTCGCCCGAATGATGCTCGCTGCCACGGTGGCTGGCGAAGCACCGGCATCCGCGATTATTCGCGATCTGCTGAAGAACGACGACGTCATGGCGCTCCCGAAGGTCCCAGAGTCCGCAGCAGCGACGGTGCTCGACACCTCGAAACGCCCGGCCGACGAGCAAGACAAGCTGCGCGCCGAGCGCAAGGCTGTAAAGGCCGCCAAGAAGGAAGCGAACCGCGCCCGCAAAGCGCAGTCAGCCTCCGCCAAGCCCCGCAAGTAAAACTCCGCAGCGGCGGGCCATCAACCGCCAGCCAACACAGCGCACCGCTTTTTATCTCAATTCCGTGAGTTGGGATCAGATCGTTCGAGGCCAAGAAAGCATGAACCCGAGTTG